>JAZSCR010000037.1:0-3973 GCA_045530715.1 Eubacteriales bacterium | reverse complement strand
GAGAGGATGCGCTTATAGTGGTTATATACGGCTACGGCAAGGGTTATCTTTGCCTCGTCCTGACCGATAACGTACTTGTCCAGCTCCTCCTTTATCTCCGCGGGGGTCTTGAGAGTCATGTTTTTCAGCTCTTCGCCCTTGGGGAATTTAGAGGGGTTACGCTCCTCCATAATGGAGTGGACGTAATCCACGCAGGTTTCTATACACTCGTTGCAGATAAAGACGTCGCCGGTGATACCTGCAATAAGGATGCGGTCGTAATTGGCGTCGGTCTGTCCGCAGAAGGAGCATTGATGGATCGTGTTGTTTTTTGACATTGGTTGGTTCCTCTTTGGGATTAGTGTTGGTGGGTTTGTGCAGAAGATCCATATTGAAAGGGGCCAGGGTCCAGGGGACAGGGGCCAGGGTGAAAAGGTAGTAATTGTAAGGCGTAAACACAGGTGCTTACGCAGAGATGTGCGGTCGAATAAGAAAATTATAAAAGGGGTTTTAAGGTGCTGGGGAGAGGGGAGGGAAGACTATATTTTATATGCCCCAACGAGTCTTGCCTTTGCAAGACTCGTTTTCTTGCGGTGCAAGAAAACTCGAGGGCTTTTGCCCTCGAGTTGGGGCAAAAAGTGTTGTTTAAAATATATTTCTATCTGCGGTAGCAACTGTGTATTGACCATTCAATCCCTACCGCTTTTCCCTGGCCCCTGGCCCTTGGCCCTTGGCCCCTTTTTTTGTTTACTGTCTTTCAATTCTTGTCTGCACAAAATCTTAATCGGGAAATTACTTTTCGCGGGTGATTACCTTATCAATCAACCCATAATTGAGGGCTTCCTGGGCGGACATGAAGTTGTCGCGTTCGGTGTCGCGCTGGATGACTTCAAGGGGCTGATTGGTGTTCTCGGAAAGGATCCTGTTAAGGTCGTTCTTTATTTTGATGATTCTGTCTGCGTGGATCTTGATGTCGGTTGCCTGACCCTGGAATCCGCCCAGAGGCTGATGAATCATGATTTCGCTGTTGGGGAGGGCGTATCTCTTGCCCTTTGCACCTGCGGAGAGGAGGAATGCGCCCATGGATGCGGCCATGCCTACGCAGATGGTGCTTACGTCGCACTTGATGTAGTTCATGGTATCGTAGATAGCCATGCCTGCGGTGATGGAGCCGCCGGGGCTGTTGATGTAGAGGCTGATGTCCTTATCGGGGTCGGTGGACTCAAGATAAAGGAGCTGTGCAACTACCAGATTTGCGGTAACGTCGTTTACCTCGCCTGCGAGGAATATGATTCTGTCGTTGAGAAGTCTGGAATAAATATCGTAGGAGCGTTCACCGCGGCCGGTCTGCTCAACTACCATAGGTACTAATGCGTTGTAATTATTCATACTGTTTCTTCTCCTTCATAATTATTATTGTTGAATTGGGTCGATTTGCCTTTATGGTACTATCAGCGGCGGAAAACCGCCGCTGACAGGTATGTATCTTAGGTTAAGATTATTCTTCGTCCTTCTTTTCTGCTGCCTTCTTGGTAGTGGTCTTCTTAGCAGTAGAGGTGGTCTTCTTAGCAGTAGAAGTGGTCTTCTTGGCGGTAGTCTTCTTCTCGCCTTCTGCAGTTTCGGACTTCTTGGTAGAAGTGGACTTCTTAGTGGTGGTCTTTTTAGCTGCGGGCTTTTCTTCGCCTTCTGCAGTTTCGGTCTTCTTGGTGGTAGACTTCTTAGCGGTGGACTTCTTAGCAGCGGGCTTCTTTTCTGCCTTTGCAGCTTCTTCCTCGGTTACTTCGGTGATAACTGCGAAGTTCTTAACAAGCTCGAATGCCTTTCTGATGCTGATGTCCTTCATAAGACCTTCGGTAACAGCGGGGCTCTTGATCTTTTCGATCTCGAGGTTATTAGCATCGGCGATTGCCTTGTATTCTTCGTCGATCTCTTCTTCGGAGATTACGATGCCTTCGAGTTCAGCGATCTTTTCGAGAACGAGTCTTGCCTTGAGGCTCTTTTCAGAGTTGGGCCTGTACATTTCCTTGAGGTTTTCAAGAGTCATGCCGGTGTACTGGAGGTACATTTCCATGCTCATGCCCTGGGAGATGAATCTGTTTTCAAGCTGCTGGAGGTCGTGCATAACCTCGTTGTCTATCATGCAGGAGGGGATGTCAGCATCGAGGAGGTCGATTACCTTTTCGGTAAGCTCGTCTTCGGTTTCTCTTTCGGACATCATATCCTTCTTTTCCTGTGCCTTGGTGAGAATGTCAACCTTGTACTCTTCGAGGGTGTCAAATTCGCTTACGTCCTTTGCAAACTCGTCGTTGAGTTCGGGAAGCTCTTCTCTCTTGATCTCGTGGAGAACGATTTTGAATTCAGCGTCCTTGCCCTTGAGCTCTTCAGCGTGGTATTCTTCGGGGAACTTAACGTTTACGGAGAATTCTTCGCCGGACTTGTGGCCAACCATCTGCTCCTCAAAGCCGGGAATGAACTGGCCGGAGCCGAGAACGAGGTTGTAGTCGTTAGCCTTGCCGCCGTCGAATGCAACGCCGTCAACGAAGCCTTCAAAGTCGAATACTACGGTGTCGCCGTTTTCAGCTGCAGCGTCGTCTGCAACGTCAACAAGACGGCCGAGCTTCTTCTGCTGAGCCTTGAGCTCTGCTTCAACGTCTTCCTGGGTAGCTGCTCTCTTGATTCTCTTTGCTTCGAGATTCTTGTAGGGCTTAACGTTTATTTCGGGCTTAACGGTAACAACGGCCTTGAACTTAAAACCGGTTTCGTCAGCGCTGATGATGCTGAGGTCTGCTCTGGATACGGGGATGATGCCTGCTTCCTCAACTGCCTTGTCGTAAGCGTCGGGATAGAGGGCGTCGATAGCGTCGTCGTAGAATACTGCTACGCCGAACTTCTTTTCAATTATCTTTCTGGGAGCCTTACCTCTGCGGAAGCCGGGGATGTCCAGCTTGTTCTTGAGGTATGCGGCCTGAATTGCCTTTTCAAACTCGTCGCCGGGAACTGCTATTACGAGTTCAACCACATTCTTTTCAAGTTCTTTTTTGCTTTCAAGTGCCATTTTGGATCTTACCTTTCGATATATCTATTTTCGTACATCGTGTATTATACCACGATATTTAAGAGTTTTCTATACTATTTACAAATTATTCGGCAAAAATTCCCTCATTATTCAATTTTTTATCTCAACCAACTCTCCCAGGTCGCCCTCAATGATGAGTTTGGGGGTAAAATTGAGATAATCTGCGGAAATAAGGGAGTATTCGATGCCCTTTTTTTCGCCGTTTACAGCCCCGCCGATGGCCTTGCCGTGGAGGTGACCGTAGTAGCAGGTCTTGACGTTGTAGCGGTTTAGGACCTCTAAGATCTGGGGGCAGTCAAGGTCTGCAAATACGGGTGGATAGTGGAGGAAGGCTATGGGGGTGGCCTTTGCGGTCTTGAGGGAGGCTTCCAATCGGAGAACCTCTCTGTTAAGAACCTTTATATCCTCGGCCTTGCCCGGCTCTCTTATCCAACCGCGGGTGCCGCAGACGGATATATCTCCAAGGGTGTAGGAATTGTTGTGGAGGAAGAAGATATTGCCGTAGGGAGCTACCAGCTCGTCCATCTTCTTTTTGGAGGTCCACCAATAGTCGTGGTTGCCCTTGCCGATTATCTTTTTACCCGGCAGGGAGGCCAGAAACTCCATATCTGCTTGGAGCTCCTTTAAGTCCATGGCCCACGAGATATCGCCGGGGATGACGATAACGTCCTCCTCGGTAAGGGGCCAATTTTCTTTTATTTTGTTGACGTATCCATCCCATCTGTCACCGAAAACGTCCATGGGCTTGTCGGTGGAGAAGGAGAGATGGAGGTCGGCCATTGTGTAAAGGGACATTGGTTGGTTCCTCTTTTTGTGGAGAGTTTGTGGGTTTGTGCAGAGTACCCATATTAAAAGTGGTCAGTGGTCAGTGATCAGTGTTCAGTGGTATAAGGAAAAGGATTGTAAAGTGTAGTCAGT
>JAZSCR010000224.1:0-2452 GCA_045530715.1 Eubacteriales bacterium | reverse complement strand
TCTGTCTGCCCCTGTTTTCCGCATGCCACGGCTCACGGGGAATGGACGAGTTTGTTATCCCCGAAGGCTTTGACGAATCAAGGACTTACGAGATAACCTTCTGGGCAAAGAACGATACGAATATGACCCAGGTGGCAATATACCACCAGACCATAGCCGACTTTGAGGCTCTGTACCCCAATATTAAGGTAAGTCTCCGCCTCTACACCGACTACGGTATGATCTACAACGACGTTATCACCAACATATCCACGGGTACCACCCCCAACGTCTGCATAACCTACCCCGACCACATCGCCACCTATATGACGGGCGACAACACGGTGGTTCCCCTGGACGACCTCTTTGAGGACGAAAACTACGGTCTTGGGGGCAAAGAGATACGGTTCGACTCCCCCGACAAGGAAGAAGTTGTACCCGAGTTCCTCAATGAATGTAAGATTGGCGACAGCTACTACGCTATCCCCTATATGCGCTCCACCGAGGCCTGCTACGTTAACAAGACCTACGTTGAGGCTCTGGGCTTTGAGCTACCCGAGGTGCTGACCTGGGAGTTTATATGGGAAGTGTCAGAGGCCGCTATGGCAAAGGACGGGGAGGGCAACTACCTTGTAAACGGCCAGAAGACCCTTATCCCCTTTATTTCCAAGTCTACGGACAATATGATGATAACCTATCTCAACCAGGCAGAGGCGGGATACTCCACCCCCGAAGGAGAGATACTCATATTTAACGAAGAAACGGAAGGCCTTCTTTACGAAGTTGCCGCCCACACGAAAACGGGCGCATTCTCCACCTTTAAAATTTCGGGCTACCCCGCAAACTTCCTCAACGCAGGCCAGTGCATCTTTGCAATAGACTCTACGGCAGGCGCTACCTGGATGGGCTCGGAGGCCCCCCTTATAGATATAAGCGAGGACAAGCTGGTAAGCTTTGAAACCGAGGTAATGACCGTACCACAGCTTGACCCCGAAAATCCCAAAATGATATCCCAAGGACCCTCCGTGTGCGTATTCAACAAAGCAGACCCTCAGGAGGTATTGGCGTCCTGGATCTTCGCGCAATTTCTCCTCACAAACGACGTGCAGATAGCCTATTCCCAGACCGAGGGATACCTTCCCGTAACCCTTAAGGCGCAGAACTCCCCCGAATATACCGACTACCTCTCCCGTATGGGCGAGGATAACGACCTTTACTACCACATAAAAATAAAGGCCGCCAAGCTCCTTATGGATAACATTGACAACACCTTCGTCACTCCCGTTTTCAACGGCTCGGCATCTCTTCGCGACGGCGCGGGTCAGCTTATAGAGCTGGTAACCAAGTCAGTCCGCCGAAAGGAAGTAGTGGACGAGGCCTATATGGAAAAGCTTTACGGTAAAGTGATTTCTCTTTACAGACTTAATCTTGAGGGCGGAGACTCTCTTACCGTGGGCAAGGACGACCTTGGTCCCCTGCCCCAAACGGCAGTGATACTTCTGGCGAGTCTGGGCGGCGCCTGGATACTCATAGGCCTTTACGCTGTTACGACGATGAAAAAGAATCGTAAAAAATAGATGTCAGCTATTGACATTCAAGGTAATTTGTGATATAATTCACACTAATAAAATCTTGCATTAAGATTTAAATAAGGAGAATGTTTAAGATGAAAAAGTATCTTGCACTTTTCATGGCACTTATTATGGCCGTTGCAATGTTTGCAGGCTGTACCGAAACTCCCGACGAGCCCGACGTAGACGTTAAGGGCGAGGGCGTTATGACCTATGCTGAATTCGCAGCTGCAGAGCTGGAAACCGAGGTCGTTATCGAAACCTACGTTCAGGCTACCCAGTCCTGGTGGAACAACCAGATAACCGCTTACACTCAGGATAAGGAAGGCGGCTACTTCCTTTACAACATGGCTTGCTCCGAAGAAGACGCTGCCAAGCTCGTTCCCGGCACCAAGATCAAGGTTACCGGTTACAAAGCTGAATGGGAAGGCGAAGTTGAAATAATCGACGCCACCTTCGAGATCCTTGAAGGCAACTACGTAGCAGAAGCTATTGACGCTACCGCGCTTCTCGGCACCGAAGAGCTCATCAACAAACAGAATATGCTTGCCGTATTCAAGGGAATGACCATTGAAGCTATCGAATACAGAAACGGCGAACCCGGCGACGATATCTACGTTACCCTTTCCAAGGACGGCCAGAACTACGACTTCTGCGTTGAAAGATACCTCACCGCTCCCGGCACTGAAACCTACGAAGCATTCGCAACTCTTCAGGTTGGCGACGTAGTTGACATTGAAGGCTTTATCTACTGGTATCAGGGCGTTAACACCCACATTACCGCAGTTAAAGCTGCTCAGTAAATCTTATCTCCGCACCCCACCCCCGAAGGCTCAAGCCTTCGGGGGGTTTGTTTTGTCCGCGGACAAAACAAACCCCCCGAAGGCTTGAGCCTTCGGGGG
>JAZSCR010000056.1:0-7006 GCA_045530715.1 Eubacteriales bacterium | reverse complement strand
CCCCCGAAGGCTCAAGCCTTCGGGGGTTTTGTTTTGTCCGCGGACAAAACAAACCGCCGCCTGCGGCGGGGGGCGGGGGGCGGAATAGTGGCCAATGATAACTCTTTCGGTATAGACAACCGCAAAAAAATATGCTATAATGTATATATTTAAACGGTAAAAACAGAAGTTCACAAACAGTTTACAAATAAAATGCACAATTTCGGCATTCTCATGTGTCTTAATATATAGAAGGAGAAAAAATGCTGGCTCTTTTTCTTTCAATGCTTGACGAGGGATCCCACAAGCATTTAATTCAAACCCTTTTTGACAAATACGGTCGAAAAGTAAAAAACATTATCTATAGAAGAGTTCATAACCCGACTCTGACGGAGGATATTATGCAGGACACCTTTATTTGCATAATCAAAAATATCTCCGTTGTGGAAAAGCTTACCGAGGAACAGCAGAAGGCCTACCTCTTCGCTGTGGCAAAAAACCTTTCTCTGAATCTTATCAGAAAAAAAGACCACGCTCCTTTTGACGAAGGAACTCTTCCTGATACAGATAACGGGGTGGATGATTTCCTTGACAGAGAGTTTACCCGCGACGATTTTGAAATAGCGGTAAAGGTCATACGAGCCTTACCCGAAAGGTACAAAGACGTCCTCTCCCTCCACTACATAACGGGGATGAAGGACACCGAGATAGCCGCCCTGCGTAGAGAAAATATAAACACCGTCCGCTCAAAGATACGCAGAGGCAGACAGATACTTATAGAAGAACTGAAAAAGGAAGGAGTGGAAAGATGAAAAAGGATACGTATACCATAAACGATGCCTTTGCAGAGGCTGTTAACGCAGATCCCGAAGAATTGCCCCTTACCGACCCCTTCCCCTCTTCTGTAAAATTCTTAAAGAGAATGGCGAATATTTTCAAAAAGGACAGTTCACCCGTCATAGCCCTTTCGGGAGCCTTTGCCCGCAGGGTTGCAGTTGCAATAGTATGCCTGTTTACTGTCTCTGCCCTCTCCGTCGGCGCGGGAGCGGCCATAATACATTTTGGCGGCTTCAAGACCAATATCCACGACAAGGGTACAGATCTCTATATTTCCGAGGAACAACAAGCAACGATTAAAGACTCCATAGAAGAATACTATACCCTCGGGGCGATACCGGATGATTTTGAGATAGTAGAAAGTGAACAGCTTTCCCCCAGACGTTTCTATAAAGAATGGATCAACAAAGATGGAACACATATACTCTTCCATCAAATTGCTGGAAAGACACAACAATGGAATCTTAATACAGAAAATCAACCTTACGAAGAAATAATCTTTAATGATAATGAAGCTATATATTACGGAGAAAGGGAAAATTATAGCCTAATGTGGATAGAAGACGGATATGTATTTAATATAATGATGCAAAATTCCTCAATTGAAGAATTAATTTCCCTTGCCGAATCACTGCAATTAGATCAGTTCACAAAAAGTTCAAAATAAAAATTGGACAATTTTGCACAATTTGGAGATTCTCATGTGTCTAAATATATAGAAGGGTAAATTCTACCCCTCAATAAATTAAGAAAGGTGGATTCGATATGAAGAAAACATTTATATTCGTTCTTACTGCCGCACTATTAATCACAACAGGTCTATTTTCATTTTCCGCAAACACATTGCCTATTGACGAGGTTGAAAAAGAGCTTGATACACGACGTAATGATGTAGATGCGTTTATGGACTACGTCTATATGTTACCTGCTGAGCAGGATGCTCCTAACGTTTCTGTAGGATACGGAGATTCTAAGACTTACAGAATAACAACTGAAGAATATAGGGACTGGAACGCTTTTGTTAAAAAGGCAGAGAGCATTTTTGCTGAAAATATGCTCTATAAAGCCCTATATAACGACTGGGTAAGAGGCGAAGACGGTATTCTATATCGCATCACTCCCGATGGGGATTTAGCATTCGTCAGTGACCGTGTTGAAAGGAAAATCGGTTACATCAGAACCTTTGAATTTACAGAAAACGTATACGGCAGATATATCCAATATGATCATGCAGCGGGTTATTCGGTTTACCGCGTAGAAATGTGGAAATATGATGAGCAATCAAACGAATTCTACCTTCTTGACACCAACGATACGGGATTTTTCACCCGCAGCAATATCTGGGATACGCGCCCCGAATATAAGATAGAAGATTACTACCTTGATTATAAGGGCGGCTTTATGGAAGTGGACGAGTTTGAGAATTATTGCACTGCAGTATATAACATCAGCCGTCTGATGTCTGAAAATAAAAATATTCTCGGATATGATCTTTCGGACGAAAACGTTTCTATCAATGTGACTTATACGGATAAAAATACTGTAAAAGCAAACGTAACTCTGCCCGTGTATGACGAAAGCAATAACTTAACAGGCACAAAAACTGCTCTCGTAATCATTGACAAGGATCTTATAGCAAATGAGTACACTAAAGGGTTAGACGTTTATGATGCTGACTTGGGATATCACATATACAGTGGAATTATCTATGAGGAGATCAGCGGTAAAGATTACACCGAAATCCCCGACACCGCAGATTCTTCTCCCCACTACCTTATCCTCGCGGTCATTCCCCTGCTTATATGCGCCGCCTGGGTGATAAGGAAAAAGACTCTTGTAAAATAATCCCAAAACATAAAAATTTCGGGTCATTCCTATTGAATGGCCCGATTTTTTATGGTATAATAAGGCATAGCCTCAGGTTAATAAAATAACCGCAAGAATGATAAGTATGAGGTAATCGTCCTGCTTGTTTTCGTTAAGGAGCAGGACTATCATAAGCAGGAGCAGGATGTCGTCGTCCCCTATCTTTTTCATAAGAGAGGAGAGGCTTGAGCCAAGACTGCCCCCAAGAGAGCCCAGACTACCAAGAGGATTGCCCCCCGAAAGCCCCAATGAGGAAAGTATTCCCCCTGTCTGGCGGGATTCCCCCAATGTGGGAGAAGATTCATTTTTTTCAGGTACGGGTTCAGTTTTTTGGGGTTGATTTGAAGCCTCCCGCAGGGTGCGGTAAAAGCTCTCTGTGTGGGAGGGTATCTGACGTGGAACACTCTCCCGTACGTAGGGGTAGCCCGTGGAAGAGCTACGCCCCGACGTGTTATACATTTTGCCTATATTGTCCATAATTCTACCTCAATTTTGACAAGACGCCCATCATCTGCACGGCCTTGATGGCGGTGTTGACCTTGGGCACCCGCGACTCCCTCATAAAGGGTCGCATAGCCTCGAGAAGGGCTATGGCTCGGGAGCCGTCGAAGTTGATATTAAGTCCCGAAAGAAGACCTGAAGCCTCTGAAAAAGCGGCCGAGGAGTCACCGCCCTCGGAAGGCGCGGAAGAGGAAGAACCTCCCCCACCCGACATTCCTCCGCCAAGCTCGGCGGCTATGGACTTTATCTTATCGAGGGCATCGGGGTTTTCCAGAATATTGGAGATCTGGGAAAGCATATCATCGCCCACAGTTATTGTCCCCCTTTATTCATAAACTGCTTAACCATTTCTGCCACCTTGGGTGAAGAAAGCAGAGCCTTCATGGCCATGGGGTTGTTTATGAGCCTTACGACGTTGTCCATATCCTTTTGGCTCATTTTTGAAGTAAGATTGTTTATCATCTGTGGGTCGGACATGGTAGAGTCTATCTTTGCCGCCGCGGCAGGGCCCAATTTGTTCTTAAGGAGCTGTACGGCCTTTTCGAGCTTATCCTTATCCACCTTATCGAATATATCACCGTTCATATAATTCATTCCCTTCAGAAAGTCTGTACTAACATCCTATGCCGAGGGAGAAAATTTTGTCAAGGAGCAAAAATATGCAGTACATCGTTATATCCGACTCACACGGAAGAAAAAGCGCCATAGAAGAGGTGCTGTACCGCCACCCAAACCGCGACGTTATCTTTTTGGGCGACGGAATAAGAGATATTGAGGAGCTGGAGAGAAGCTATCCCGTGTCCTTTATCAGAGTGCAGGGCAACAACGACTTTTGGGCGGCATCAACCCAAAAATCCATAATTCTTCCCGTGGGCTCAAAGAGGCTCTTTCTCACCCACGGCCACGAATATGGAGCAAGGAGCGGTATTGACACACTCATATACACGGCAAGGCTCAACGGCTGTGACGGCGTCCTCTACGGTCACACCCACATACAGACCACGGGCGAGCGTGACGGGGTGTTCTATCTCAACCCCGGCGCCATAGGCTTTTTGGGCGACTACGCCCTCCTCACGGAGAAAAACGGAGTGCTGACAGCCGAGCTGAAAAGGCTATAAAAACGAATTTTTGTTGAAGTTGATTTTATGACTTAATAACTATTGAATTCACTCTGCTAATATGCTATAATATAAGTATATAAATATACATAACCCGACACAACAAGACATATTATTAAAAAGGGGGTAGAACAATGTCAACAAACAGACGTAGAGGTCAGGGATACCGCAGCGC
Source organism: Eubacteriales bacterium (assembly GCA_045530715.1). Classification (GTDB taxonomy): domain Bacteria; phylum Bacillota; class Clostridia; order Oscillospirales; family UBA644; genus JAZQLP01. The sequence continues at coordinate 2,530 of JAZSCR010000056.1, read as the reverse complement.
CGCAGAAATAAGGCGGGTACGCACGGGAAATCTCCTTTTCGCATTGGTTGCCACGGTGGCCGTATGCGTACAGATATACCTTATCTCGAGATATTTTTCCGCAAGAGCCGAAAAAAAGGACAAGGAAGAGCTTTACAGAATATCCCAGAGCAATCTTGAAGAGTCGCAAAAGAAGGTTGACGCCGCAGAAAGCGAATACGACGCTCTGGTCAAAGACATTGCAAACCTCGAAGCAAAGCTTGCGGGCTTGGAATCTGAAGAATAGGGGGGTAAAGATCATGAGTCGTAATTCAGGCCTTGGACTTAGGCTTATATGCCTTTGCATAACCCTTATTTCGGTAATATGCTCCATTCTGCTTGGATTTTTTATCAACTCCGAAAAGAAGGCCACCAAAAAGTACGAAACGGCCATAGCCTACGCCAACGCCCAGATAGGCCAGAACCAGACCGCCGTTGAGGACGCGGAAATTCAGGCCGAAGCCCTCAGGGCGCAAAAGGAGCTTATTCAGGAAGAGATCGCAGCTATAGAAAAGATGAAATACTACGAGGATCATCCCGTAGCCTTCCTCACCTTTGACGACGGTCCTTCGGCAAACACCCTTGAAATACTTGATATTTTAGCGCAATACAACGTGCCCGCCACCTTCTTTGTGGTAGGTGACAGGCTTTCGGGCTCCAGCAGTACCCTGGCACTTCAGAGAATAATCTCCGAGGGTCACGTACTTGCAATGCACGCAAACGAGCACGTTTACGAAACCATATACGCCAGCAAGGCGGCGTATTTCCACGACCTTGACACCCTCAAGGACAGACTTTTTGACCTTACGGGAGTTACCCCCAATATAGTACGAATGCCCGGCGGTACCGCTTCGGCCTACTCCTTCTTCGGAAAGTACGCAAAGAACTCGGACATCTACTACGACGTTCTTGACGAGCTTGAAATGCAGGGCATAGCCCTTTGCGACTGGAACGTGGAAACAAAGGACTACACCTCATCCACGGGCGTAGACAATATAATCAAAAACGCCCTCAACGGAGCCAAAACAAGGGCTTCGGGCACGTATCAATACAAGGCCACCATTATCCTCATGCACGACAGAAAGGATACCATCGATGCTCTCCCCGAGATAATAGAGGGCCTTATGGATATGGGCTTTGAGTTTGAAGGTCTTGACGCCGAGGGCTACATATACAGACAGAAATAATCAAAAGGACAGTAATTTAAAGTGAGAATCGTTGTAAAAATAGGCTCGTCCACTCTTACCCGAGCAAACGGAAAAATAAATCTTCGTCTTCTGGAAAGATACGTGAGAGTATTTTCCGACCTTAACAATGCGGGATACGAGGTGGTCATAGTATCGTCCGGCGCCCAGGTTGTGGGCAGAGCAAAGCTTAACCTTGACAAAAAGCCCGACGAAACGCCAAAAAAGCAGGCTATCGCCGCCGTTGGACAGTGTGAGCTTATGAGTATATACGACAAGCTATTCCTCGACTACGGATGCAGAGTCGGTCAGATACTCCTTACAAAGGACGTTATGGATCACCCCGAAAGAAAGGAAAACGTTCAGAACACCTTCCGAGCGCTCCTTGAATACGGCTGTATCCCCATTGTAAACGAAAACGACTCGGTTGAAGTTGAAGAAATAAAGTTCGGTGACAACGACACCCTTTCGGCAATGGTTGCCTGCTGTACCCAGGCCGACAAGCTGGTAATGATGACTGACATAGACGGCCTTTACGACGATAATCCCAGAACCAACCCCGATGCAAAACGCATCCCCGAGATAACAAAGATCGACGACTCTGTAAGAGCCCTTGCGGGAGATACCTCCACAGATAAGGGTACGGGCGGCATGATAACCAAGATCAAGGCGGCAGAAATTGCCACCGCCCAGGGAATCGACGTATACATAGTATCGGGCGACGATCCCTACGCCCTTTACGACATCATAGAAACGGGCAACCATAACGGCACCCATTTTGCCGCAAAGAAGGACTGACTTTTATGGAACTCATTGAAATAGGAAAAAGAGCCAAGGCGGCCTCCAGAAAGCTCGCAAGATATACCGCAACCGAGATAAACGCCGCCCTTGACCTTATAGCAAAAGCCCTGGTGGATAACACCTCGGACATTATGTCTGCCAACGACTACGACCTTGAAAAGGCCGAGGAAAACGGTATCCCCGAGGTTATGTGCGACAGACTTATGCTCACCGCCACCAGAATTCGCCAGATAGCCGACGGAGTAAGAGAGGTAAGGGCTCTCCCCTCTCCTCTGGGCGCAGTAGACTCCATGGAAAAGCTGGAAAACGGCCTTCTCATCGGTAAAATGAGAGTACCCTTCGGCGTAATCGGAATGATCTACGAGTCCCGCCCCAACGTTACCGTAGACGCGGCGGTGCTTACCCTTAAGGCAGGCAGCGCGGTGATACTCCGCGGCGGCAAGGAAGCAATAAACACCAACATCACCCTTGCAGAGATAATGAGAAATGCCATAGAGCAGGCAGGCCTTGACCCCGACTGTATACAG
>JAZSCR010000196.1:0-4346 GCA_045530715.1 Eubacteriales bacterium | reverse complement strand
CTACGCGGATTTCTTCACCGGGAATCTGTTCTTTATAAAGAAGGGGAATCTCGTATTTTCCGTACTGAATAAATGCAGTCTTGTTCTTTTCTATTCTTCTTACCTTACCGGTTATTATGTTGCCGGTAATGCCTTCAAATTCCTTAATGATGGAACCCTTAACGGCATCCTGAATAGCCTGAACGATAACGTTCTTACCGATTTTTGCGGCGATTCTTCCAACAGTGATGGGGTCTACGTCGTACTCAACGTAGTCGCCTACCTGATATCTGGGATTAATATCGCGAGCTTCGGAAAGGGAAATTTCGCAGCTGTCGTTCATTACCTCTTCAGCAACAAGCTTCTTGATATATACTCTTATCTTACGCTTCTGCTCGTTGAAATCTGCTTCAACGCACTCTGCGGGAACGTTTCTGTCACGCTTTATCGCAGCTGCCATTGCAGCCTTGATCTTTTCATACATATACTCTTTGGGTATGCCCTTTTCCTTCTCAAGAAGGTTAAGAGCTTCAAAAAACTCTTTGTTGTTCATTTGGCTCGTAATTCCTTTCAATCAATGTAATAGCTTTTATATAAGGTCAATAGTTATCTTAGCAATATCGTCGCGGGGAAAATCAATCTGTTCACCCTCAACGTCAAGGGTAAGTATCTTATTCTCATATGATACCATAACGCCCTCATAGGTTTTGGTTCCGTTAACGGGCTTATAGAGCTTTACCGTTACTGCTTTTCCGATGAACTTCAGAATATGAGCATCGGTTTTAAGGTCTCTGATAAGACCTGCTGAAGTAACCTCAAGGCAATAACTCTGCTGTATGGGGTCTGCTTCGTCAAGAAGAGGATTAAGCTCGTTTGAAACGTTCTCGCAATCGGTTATCGATACGCCCTCGTCCCTGTCAATGCTTACGCGAAGAATATAATCTGCGCCTTCTTTTTTAAATTCCACGTTCCATAAGATAAGACCAAGCTTATCGGTTATGGGACGAACCAGTTGTTCGGTAATCTCTACAACGTTCATTTCGATCTCCGTTCGTTAAATTTCATCAATTAAACTTTAAGAAGAGCGGTTTCCCGCTCTTCTTGTAAATATTATACCACATAAAATATTTTTTGCAATAGCAAACCAAAAAAGTTCACATTTAATTTTGGGATTTTTTGTGAATTTTCCACACCAATAGGCTATAATTTATATAGTATAATACGCTTTACATATTATGGCGGTATTTAATACCCCTGACCCGAAATAATAATGTAGTAATTTTATTGTTTCGGGAGAGTTTATGCGGTTTATCAAGAAGATTGTTTTCTTTATCTTAGGCGGAGTTTCCTATCAGCTTATCGAACTTTTATGGAGAGGATTTACCCATCCCAGCATGTTCGTTGCAGGAGGACTTTGCTTTGTCGCAATAGACATCATATATAAATGGGTAGGTAAAAAATCTCTTGTGCTTGCCGCCGTATTATGCGGCATCGCAATAACCACAATCGAATTCATTATCGGTTCGGTTGTAAATATAGGTTTAGGATTGCGAGTATGGGATTATTCAGGCGTTCCACTTAACTTTATGGGGCAGATTTGCCTTTTATATTCAGTGATATGGATGGCGTTATCAATCCCCGCAATGTATCTTTGTAAATTATCAGGTAGGATATTAGCTAAAATCATACCGTAAAGGAGCAGAAAAAATGGTATTTTTCGGAAACGATTGGGATCAAGTAATGAGTGGAGAGTTCGAAAAGGATTACTACAAAAAACTCCGTGCATTTCTAAAAAGCGAATACTCGTCAAAAACCATATATCCCGATATGCACGATATCTTTAACGCCCAAAAGTATACGCCTTACGAAAAAGTAAAAGCTGTTATTATCGGCCAGGACCCCTACCATGGTGCAGGACAGGCACACGGTCTTTGCTTTTCGGTTAAAAAAGGAATCCAGCCGCCTCCTTCTCTGATAAACATATTTAAAGAAATTAATTCAGACCTGGGTATTCAACCACCCTCTCACGGTGAGCTTACCGACTGGGCAAAGCAGGGCGTACTGTTGTTAAACACGGCTCTCACCGTAAGAGAAGCACAGCCAAACAGCCACAAAGGAATGGGTTGGGAAATATATACCGATACGGTTATAAAGAAGCTTAACGAAAGAGAGACGCCCATAGTTTTTATACTCTGGGGCGCAAATGCAAAAAGCAAAACGGCGCTTATAACCAATCCTATACATAAAATACTCACATCAGCTCACCCATCTCCCCTTTCCGCATACAACGGTTTTTTCGGTTGCAGACACTTTTCAAAATGCAACGAGTTCCTTATTTCAAAGGGAATGGAACCTATAAACTGGTCAATAAAATAAAACCAACTGCCGCAGAAGTAACATCTTCTGCGACAGATTTACATTTAAGTAAGTCTTTGTTAATTTAAGTACATACTGCTCACTTATCCATAGCATCAAGATAGCCCTGCAGGAGTACCGCTGCTGCGGCCATATCTATCTTTGAGCGCTGATCTTTTACCTTTATATCCTGGTCGTGCAATTTAGCCGTTGCGATTACCGTAGTGTAGGCTTCATTAACAAGCTCAACGGGAACGGGAGTACGTTTTGAAAGAAAGGTCGCAAAAGACACGGCCTTCTGGGCCATTTCGCTTTCTTTCCCGTCGGTACGTTCGGGATAACCGACAATAACCTTCTCTATCTTTTCCTGCTCTATAAGCTCCTTTACGGCATTCGTAAGGCGTGTACGCCCATATCCCTCAAAAACACATCTGGGGGTGGCCAAAGTTCCGGTAGGGTCACTTATGGCTATTCCTGTACGGGCAAGACCAAGGTCAACTGCAAGAATTCTCATTCTGCCTCCAATTAATCAAGGAAGTCCTTCAGGCGCTTGCTACGGCTGGGATGACGAAGCTTACGGAGAGCTTTTGCTTCGATCTGTCTGATTCTTTCACGGGTAACCTTAAACTCGCGACCTACCTCCTCAAGGGTACGGGTACGGCCGTCATCAAGACCGAATCTCAAGCGAAGAACTCTTGCTTCTCTGTCAGAAAGAGTTTTAAGAACCTCGCTCAATTCCTCCTTAAGAAGGGTCTGAGAAGCAACATCCTGGGGAGAAGGAATATCGGAATCGGCAACAAAGTCACCAAGGTGGGAATCCTCTTCCTCACCAACAGGCGCCTCAAGGGAAACGGGCTCCTGAGCAACCTTCATTATTTCTCTTACCTTATCGGTAGGCATACCCAGCTCTTCTGCAAGTTCGTCAGCGTGGGGCTGACGGCCAAGTTCCTGCATAAGCTGCTTTTCAGCCTTGGAAAGACGGTTAATGGTTTCAACCATATGAACGGGTATTCTTATGGTACGGGCCTGATCGGCAATAGCTCTGGTAATAGCTTGTCTTATCCACCATGTAGCATAGGTAGAGAACTTATATCCCTTATCAGGGTCAAACTTATCAACAGCTTTTATAAGACCAAGATTACCTTCCTGAATAAGGTCAAGGAAGAGAAGGCCTCTGCCCACGTAACGCTTTGCAATACTTACTACAAGACGAAGGTTTGCTTCGTTAAGACGCTGTTTTGCAAGTTCGTCGCCATTGCTTATACTCTGAGCGAGCTTTGACTCTTCATCAGGCTTAAGCAGAGGGATTTTACCGATTTCATAAAGATATACCTTTACGGGGTCATCAATAATGATACCTTCGGACTGAAGCAAAGCTTCCATATCCTCGGGGTCTATAGGAAGAGCCTGAACCTCTTCTTCTATTTCCTTAAGGTCAGGAATATCTTCGGCATTAAAATCGTCTTCAATTTCAATATCATTTGCCGCAAGGTCTTCCATAAAAAGGGACTTCTGTTCGGAAGTAAGTTCAACCTTATCTAAAACCTCGCTGACCTCGTTATAAGTAAGCACCTTTTTCTGCTTACCCTTTTCAATGAGGTCTCTCAACATTTGTTTCTTCTCGGCAAGTTCCATATTATCAATCCTTTCTTTTTAACACATACATTTTAATCAGCCCTTATTGTTCTTTATCCTATTCAAGGCCGCGTCAAGTTCTGAATCACTGATGCCTTTCATTCCGGAAGCAAGACTTTTAACCTTTTCGTCTTGTAACCGTTTACATATAAGGCCGACCCTTGATTTATCTATACTGAGAGCTCTGTCTTCCTTAACCATGGCAGTAAGCTTACCCATTTCATCAGGGTTCAGTTCCTGGGCCAGGAGTAATATTGGCTCTGCAGTAGTATTAAGAGGAATTTTCTCACTTAAAAGCAAGAAGACTTTCCTGTTAAAATCCGTTACAAAATCGTCGGCAGACAAAATATCCGTTATGTCGGATAGGTATTCGGGGC
>JAZSCR010000019.1:0-2952 GCA_045530715.1 Eubacteriales bacterium | reverse complement strand
ATGATTTTTGGTCAAAGAAGTAGCCGTCGTAAAGGGCTTCCTTCCAGGCGGAGGGGTCGTCACCCTCCATACATTCAAATATGGAATCCAGTATCTGACCGCCGTTATAAAGGGACTGGGTATCCTTTACTGCCACGGCGCAGAAGGTATCGTCAGCACCAAAGTACGCGGTGTTTATCCCGCCCTCGACTGCAGGCCCCGTGGGGAAGGGCAGCCAGCCGCATTCGTCACCGAAGGTGGCCAAGGGGTAGTCATCGTAGGAGCAGACTCCGTCGTAGGAGTTGGTCACAAGGAAGAGGGTACGGCGGTTGGTAAAGGCCAGCACGTCAAGATAGCCGTTATCGTATTCCATTTTTAAGGGATAAGCCACGCGGCTGTCGTTTACAAGCCCTCTGACCCAGGTGAGGGCGTCTATTGCCGCGTAGGAGGAGTACCCACATTCAAGGCCGCCCGACTCGGTCTGCTTTTGTACGTATCTGCTGCCGCCGTTTGAAAGAATAGCGGAGTGGATAAAGTCGGGATAGGCGGCGTTGGGAAGAGCAAAGGCGTAGGTGCCCGAGTCGTCGCCCGTATCAACGGTGACTTTTTTTGCCATATCGGTAAAGGCTGACCAGTTCCACTTGCCCTTTTCGTAAAGCTCCATAGGGTCGGAGACTGAAAACTCTTCAAGCAGGTCGCGGTTATAGAGCATAACTCCCGAAACCGTGGGGAAGGACGCCCCCAGCCACAGCCCGAAAAAGCCGTAGGTCTTACCGTCAAAGGTCATAAATTCCTTCTGGGAATCCATACCCCATTTTTCCGAGGCAGGGTCTATAAAGGGAATCTCCTCAAGGGCGGAAAGATAGCCTGCTTTATAAAGCCGGGATACGGTCACGGCGTCGGTCTGCACAAGGTCGGCAAACTTAATATCCGCAGCGGCGGAAGCCAGTATCTTTGAGGATATCTTCTCCCCTATCATCTCCTCGGTGGAAATAACGCAGGAATACTTATCCTCTATCTGAGAATAGTGGGCCAGCAATCTGTCCCCGATGAGGGTGCCGTAGGCGGGCACGAGGGTGGAGTCGGCCTCGGTATCGCAAACGACGGTATATTCGTATCCCACCGTATCGGCGGTATATCCGTCGGGGATAAGCCCCTCGTAGGGGTCGTCGGATGAGGGCACGCAGCCCACCGCGGAAAAGGTGATAAATATAAGTAAAAAGAAGGCAAGTATCTTCTTCATAGTCTATCTTCCTTTGAAATGCAGCTTTTCTTTATTATATCATACATATTTCCCGACTGCAATATCTCCCGTTAAAATGTACTCATATTTTAATCTTTTGGACAAGATAAATATGAACTTTTTTTGACAGGTGCCTATGGACTTGATTTTTTTGTCACAAAATGATATAATCGCAGTATAAAGTGTTGACTCAACATTAATAACGTTTAGGAGGACATTTCCAATGGGCAAATTTTTAGTAAAACAGACCGCTACAGGTTTCAAGTTCGACCTCAAGGCAGGTAACGGCGAAACTATTGCTACTTCTGAAGTATACACCACCGAAGCTGCTTGTCTTAACGGTATTGAAAGCGTTAAGAAGTGCGCTCCCGAAGCAGGCATTGACGACCTTACAGTAGAAGGCGGCGAGGCTGTTAAGCATCCCAAGTTCGAGCTTTACGAGGACAAGGCCGGCGAATTCCGTTTCCGTCTTAAGGCAAGAAACGGTGAGCCCATCGCAGTATCTGAAGGATACAAGGCAAAGGCTTCCTGCCTCAACGGTATTGAAAGCGTTAAAAAGAACGCTGACTCCCCCGTTATTAACGAATAATTAAGCCACAGAGTGCCCTATCTTCTTGATGGGGCACTTTTAATGCGTGCTTTTTCAAGAACGCTGACTCCCCTGTTGTTAACGAATAATTGAACAAAGCGGTGCCTCTCCGGTCAGGAGAGGCATTTTTTGCGTTTTTGCTTGACATTTGCCGCCATATGTGGTAAAATTTTATAAAAGCAAAAGGAGGCGAGAATATGGCAAGACTGACCTTTAAGGGAGAAGTCTTTGAGATCGAGGAGGGAATTACCCTCAAAAAAGCCTTTGCCAAGCTGGGCATCCCCTTTACCTTCCCCTGCGGAGGCAGGCGCGCCTGCGGAAGATGCAGGGTGGTAGTGAAGGCCGGTCAGGTCTCTCCCCTTTGCGAGGACGAGGAAAGACTTCTGCCCGACGCTCTTATTGAGAGGGGCGTACGTCTGGCCTGCTGTACGGTCATAAAGGGCGACCTTGAGGTGGAGCCATTCACCCCCGAAGTCAGTCTTTTTGCAGGAACGGAAGTTTGAGGATATATTCACTTCACACATGGCATTAAATAAAAGAAAAAATTAAATTAAAGGTGATAAAAATGAAAAAAGTACTTGTTTCCGCATCCCTTATGTGCGCGGATATGATGAACATGGGCAAGTCCCTTAAAGAGCTTGAGGCGGTAGGCACCGACTATCTCCATATCGACGTTATGGACGGCAGCTTCGTGCCCAACTTTGCTCTCGGTACCGACTTTTGCAGAGCACTCAAGGCTAATTCCAAGCTCCCCCTTGACGTTCATCTGATGATAAACGACCCTTTGTATAAATTCGATAAATTCCCCTGCGGAGAGGGCGACGTTATCGCAGTACATTACGAAAGCTGCGTTGACGTTCACAGAATCCTCTGTGCTATCAGAGAAAAGGGCGCAAAGGCGTTCCTTGCCATAAACCCCGCCACCCCCATTGAGATAATCAGGGAATGTATGCCCGTACTTGACGGCGCCCTGATAATGACCGTTAACCCCGGCTTTGCGGGACAGAAGATATTCCCCGGAGCATTTGATAAGGTTGAACGCACCAGAAATCTCCTTGACACTGCCGACCACGAAATAATCCTTGAGGTTGACGGTAACGTAAGCTTTGCAAACATCCCCCGAAGTCGGATCGTAGCCATG
>JAZSCR010000158.1:0-20686 GCA_045530715.1 Eubacteriales bacterium | reverse complement strand
AGGCAAATATTTCGAAGGAAATTTTTTCTCGGAATATTTTTACAAGTGACGGAACTTTTTTGCCCTTTTATCAGTCTAATACTACCGTCTTATTCAAAAGTTAAGGGTTATTCTATTGACATTTGCCCCGAATTGTTATATCATAATATAGACATTATACGATAAAGGAAATCCTATGAATATAGACTTTTCAAACCATCCCATCTTTCTCGCCCCTATGGCGGGAGTGACGGATAAGGCATTCAGAATAATCTGCAAAGAAAACGGTGCAGACGTTACCGTAAGCGAAATGATAAGCGCTAAAGGGATATACTATAAGGACAAAAAGACGGCAGAGCTATTTTCATTTAGCGAAGAGGAGCGTCCTTACGGTATACAGATATTCGGTTCAGATCCCGAAATAATGGCTTACGCCGCAAAGGTAGCAGAGGCTCAAAACCCTGATTTTATAGATATAAATATGGGTTGTCCCATGCCTAAAATAGTTAACAACGGTGACGGAAGCGCACTGATGAGCGACCCTAAATTGGCTGAAGCCGTTGTTTCAGCGGTAAAAAAAGCAGTTTCACTTCCCGTAGGCGTAAAAATACGCAAGGGAAGAACTGATACTACCGTAAACGCGCCCGAGTTTGCAAAGGCTCTTGAATGCGGCGGCGCGGATTTTATAACAGTTCACGGAAGAACTGCAACTCAACTTTATTCGGGAGAAGCCGACTGGGATATAATACGACGTGTAAAGGAAGCCGTATCCGTACCCGTAGTAGGAAACGGAGATATAACCACCCCCGAAGAGGGTCTTAAAATGATAAACCACACGGGGTGTGACGGCATAATGATTGGCCGCGGTGCCATGGGAAATCCCTTTCTTTTCAGCCGTGTAAAAAGCTATATAAACACAGGTAGTTACGACCCATTCCCCACCGAAGAAGAGAGACTGAAAACAGCATTAAAACAACTCCATTTGGCAGTAGAATTTAAGTCCCAGAGGGTTGCCGTGCCCGAAGCTCGCAAGCAACTGGCATGGTATCTTAAAGGGATGAAGAATTCCGCAAAGATAAAGAATCTTATTTTTGCCGCCACCACAGAAGATGAAATGATAAAAATAACAGAGGGCTTTTTGGAAACCCTTAATAAGGAGTAAACCATCAATATCCCACAGAAAGGAGGGCTGAATATGGAAGAAAAAGAGTTTGTAACCAAAATCAAGCAGGGTGACGATTCTGCTTTTGAAGAACTTGTAAGAAAATATCAAAACTACATATTCAGACTTGCCTTTTCCATGGTGAAAGATGAAGAAGATGCAAAGGAACTGACACAGGAAGTCTTTATAAAGGTGTACACCTCTATTCAAGGATTTACCGGCCGTTCTTCCCTATCCACCTGGTTATACAGGATAACCTACAACCTTTGCCTTGACTACCTGAAAAAGAACAGAAAAAAGAAGTTATTGACTCAATCTCTTGACGACAGAGAAAATATTGAATTGCTCTCACTCAAAGCCGACACACATACCCCGGAAGAGGCTCTCGAAGCGGCTGAAATCAGAGAAGATATAAAAGAGGGATTACGAACCTTACCCCAAGAACAGAGGATCCTCATTGAATTTAAGGACGTTCTCGACTTGTCCTACGAGGAGATACTTGAAGTAACGGGATTAAAATCCGGAACGCTGAAATCACGGCTCTTCAGAGGCCGACTGACCTTAAAAAATTATTTATCCCATAAATGGAACATTCAGGAACAAAACCCGTCTAAAACTACAGAAGACACAGGAAAGGAGGAGAATTAGCCGTGAGCAGAAACGACGACCTTAAGAACAAGATTCTTGATGAGCTATCAAATGAAGCGGAAACGGATGTCACGTTGCAGAGTATATTGAAAGAAGAATATGAAGATATCCTCGGCGAAGAATTTACACGCGCCGTTGTAAAGGCCGCTAAAGCTACGAAAAAGACTTCCCCCGTTATTCGACTTACGCGAGTAGCTCTGCCCTTTGCCGCCTGCGCCGCAGCAGTTTTGATATTCGTCAGCGTAGGCCTAAAGGATAATGAGAATTCTCCTCTGCCAAAGGATTTTGACACCGTCAAAGTTGAAGGAGATATGGTAATAGCAGAAGCCCCATATAAATCAAACAGTGATGATTTTGACATGGCTCCATCCACAGAACAAGGGGACAAGGTTCCCGCAACAGCCGGTACTCCCCTCGAAGAACCAGCAAATGATCCGGAATCAAACAATATGCCTTCTTCATCTGCTTCCTCTTCCCCAAAAGAGAATGATGAGCAAATTCAGACCGAAGACAGCGAAAAAGTTTATACTCTAAACCTGGCATCTTCACAAATGAGTACCACAACCTTTACTCCATCCGATAATGCAAAAAAAACAACCGGAGAAATAACCGTAAAAGTATCTGATACTTATTACGGCAAAACTATTTTCGGGTATACAGTATACCTTTCCGTTGAGGGTGAAGAATACGAAGTAATCGTTACCTCGGAAAAAGAAATATCAAAATCCGAGCTTTTAAATCAAATTAACTCGTATACAACAAGCCTTTGCGATCTGATGAATAGGGCTGAAAACACAGATAAATGGCAAATAGAGATAGTTTCGGAAGAGCTTCCCTCCACTATTGAACCAAATACCCGTATAAAAATAACGAGAACAAAATAACGCAAAAGGCCGCCGCAGAAAACTGCGGCGGTCCTTTTGCACAACACGCTTTTATATAAAAAGAAAGGGATTGAACAAAGCTATCTGATGCTTGTTAAAAACCGTATTACACTATATATCCCAGCAAAAATACCGCCTGATACCAGAAACTCCGTTCCTATACCGTTGGAATATCCTTTACCCACACAAAAGAGCATGGTAACATACACTACCGATGCCACAGTAAAGGCCACGCTTACAGCACAAAAATCTGCAAGAGCAGTTTCCCTGTCACGGGTCATACGAGCCGTTTTTCTATTTGATAAAACCTTGTCACTATTATCGGAAGAGAAAAGTTTTGCCTTTATATGACCTGCAATATATGTGAGAAGACCGAGAAAAATATAAGCGGTCTTTTCTATTTTCAGAACGGTTTCACTTCTTGAATTTCTTACAGCAATGATTTTTTCCATGCTCACACCTCCACACTCAAAGTGATATGATTTTTTATTACGAGCATATTATATCTCATAATGTGCATTTTGTCAATACGTATTGTGATTATTTCACCAAATAACCACAATTTGCGTATTTACCATATCTCATATGTGATTTTTGTGGCAAATGTGGAAACAAATCAAATTGCCCCTTGACAAATCACCTACGGTGATATATAATTAGATCGTAAACTTATACAGGTGTGTGTTATCAATTCAAATCCGCCCTAAAAATGAAAGGTTAGGTCAGAATAATGGCAATCAAAGAAATCAGTTTCAGCGAAAATCTGAAATCTCTCCGTAAGACCCATAAATTAACCCAAAAGCAGTTATCCACCCAGTTGGGCGTAGCTCTTTCCACAGTAGCCATGTGGGAAACAGGTGCAAGGCAGCCCGACTACGATATGCTTAACAAAATTGCAGACTTCTTCAATGTTTCTCACGACGTACTGCTTATCGGCGCAGAAACAACAGATTATGCAGGTACCGAAAGCGACGTAATGGAAATAAGAGACCTTCTTCGCTCAAGACCCGAAATGAAGATGCTCTTTTCCGTTTCCAAAAATGCTACTCGCGCAGACATAGAAAGAACCGTTGCCATAATAGAGGCTCTTAAGAATCAGAAGTAAAGATATGAACGACATATACGTAAGACTCGTAAATCTTCCGTCCTCTGTAAAGGGAGTTACGGTGCTTGATGAGAACGACGATTACAATATCTATATAAATCAAAAGCTCCCTCCCGACCAACAGCGCAAAGTTTATGAACACGAGAAAAATCACATTGATAATAATGATTTTCATAACTTTGACGAGATAGAGGAAGTTGAAGACAGAGCAGAACACGAGAAAAATAAAACTCTGCCCTTATTTGACGAAGATCAAGGACTTTAATAAAAAAAGAAGCACCGCTGAAAAGCGGTGCTTCTTTTTTTATGTTCAAATAAATTAGTCGTTTTTCTTGGACTTGGTGATATCGTTAAGAAGCTTCATAAAGGCTTCGTCAGAATCATCATCGTCTTCATATTCAGCTACACGACGGGAGGGCTGGGGCTTAGACTGTGTGCGGGGAGTAAAAGAAACTTCCTCTTCTGCGGGAGCAGCTTCTACAGTCTTAGCAGACATTCTTACAGCAGCAACTGCATCCTCGTCAGTTACGGTGTGAGGATCATCAAAACCAGTTGCTATAACGGTAATACGGAGTTCGTCTTCGAGAGATTCATCAAGAGCAACACCCCAGATAATCTGAGCATCGGGATGAGCTTCTTCCTTGATAATATCGGAAGCGCGGTATATATCGTCGAGAGAAATCTCGGGATCTGCGGTGAAGTTAAGTATAATACCCTTAGCGTTGGAGATAGAGGTTTCGAGAAGGGGACTGGTAATAGCTGCACGAGCAACGGTTTCTGCCTTTTCCTTACCCTTTGCGGCAGCAACGCACATATGAGCGTAGCCGGCATCCTTCATTATAGCGGATACGTCAGCAAAGTCAAGGTTAATAAAGCCGTGACTCTTGATAAGGTCAGTAATGCTCTGTACGCCCTGCTTGAGTATATCGTCAGCTCTTTCAAAGGCATTTGCAAGAGTTATCTTCTGATCGGAAACAAGCTTAAGTCTTTCGTTGGGAATAACAACGAGAGCGTCTACCTGCTGGAGAAGCTCATTGATGCCCTTTTCAGCCTGCTTCATCTTATGGGTACCTTCAAAGCCGAAGGGCTTGGTTACGATACCTACGGTAAGAACACCCAACTCTTTAGCAACCTGAGCAACAACGGGAGCTGCACCTGTACCGGTACCACCGCCCATACCTGCGGTTACGAATACCATTTCGGTATTCTTGAGGGCTTCTTCTATCTTAGCCTTACTCTCTTCAGCGGCTTTACGGCCAACCTCGGGGTTAGCGCCGGCGCCTCTGCCGTGAGTAACGTTATCGCCGATAAGTATCTTATGGGTAGCCTGAGAATAATTAAGAGCCTGCTTGTCCGTATTAACGGCAATAAATTCAACGCTCTTAACGTCGTCTCTTATCATACGGTCAACAGCGTTATTACCGCCGCCACCTACACCTATAACTTTAATGGTAACTATATTTTCTTTTTCTTCAACACTTCTAAATGCCATATTATCAACCCTTTCTTTACTTGATATAATACCATATTATCAATTATTAGTCAACAGTTTGTATAAAAGTTTAGTTAAATATCACTATTTTTTCACATTTGCCGACATTTTTAACGGTTTCTTAACACAGTCTACTCGGTGAGCAAACGCCATCTTCCCTGGGTATAATCCCTGACGTTAATCTCCATGGGAGCTATTTCAGGATGCTTGTCCAGTATCAACTTAAGTTTTTCAAACTTCTTATCAAGATCCTCCGAAGTTCCCAATTCCACGTAGATTCTGTCATCGAGAACAAATCGAATATTATACTTTACTGAAAGATTTATCTCCGTCAATCTGTCCAATATAGAATAACTTTCAAGATTCTCTATAATATCCGCAACTATTTCCATTTCCAGATTTTCGTCCGGTGTCATATAAGAACCGAGAGGGATATCGTTATCAACGGACACAGACCCATCGGAAAGAGAATACTTTTCAAAGCTCATTCCCGTAACCAAGGTTACACCGGCGTAAAGCTGTGGGCTGTGTTCAAGAACCTTCATATCCGAATCAAGGTAAACGTAACTGCCGTCGGCGCGCTCAAGAGCCATATAGGGTTCGGTAGACTCAAGGATAATTGTAATCGCCGAAGGAAAATCATACTTAACGTCAACGCTTTTAACATAGGGATAACCGGAGGAGAGTTTACGGTACACACTCGAGGGAGTAACCTGCAAAAGAGGCGTACCTATATCTATCTCAGCCGCGGCAAGTATCTCCGCAGAGGAATACCCTGTACTGTTTACAACGCGGAGAGTACGTGCCACGAATATCATATTCAGCGCAAAGGCTAAAACGCATATAACAATTACTGACCAACCGACTATTTTTAAAGTCCTCTTAATTCTTATAATGCGGCTTTTCCTATCCATTGCAGACTTATTGTCAACGGTTCTGTTCATAGGAATCCTTTCTTGTATCAGCTGTTCTCTATCCTTATTTTTGCGCCCAGCGCAGAAAGTATCTTTTCGGGGCGTTCATATCCTCTTTGTATATGATGCAAATTACTAATTACGGTTTCCCCTTCTGCTGCTAACCCGGCTATCATCAGCGCGGCACCTCCACGAAGGTCTGTGGCTTCCACCGCCGCAGATTTCAAATGAGGAACACCCTCCACCACGGCAACTCGGCCTTCGGTGGTTATTTTTGCACCCATTCTTACCAGTTCGCCCACGTGCTTATAACGGCTTTCAAAAATCGTTTCTATAAACACGGTGCTTCCCTTTGCAATACACATCAAAGCCATAAGCGGGGCCTGCATATCGGTGGGAAATCCGGGATACGGCATAGTCCTTACCACCCTCAAAGAGCGAAGACTGTCACATTCTATGGAAATAGAGCTATCAAGCACATCCACTTTACACCCTGCATCCCGCAACAGTGCGGTAACAGTTGACAGATGCTGGGGGCAACATTTTCTAATAAGAGCATTTCCTCTTGTGGCAGCAACGGCAAAAAGATAGGTTGCAGCCGCCACTCTATCGGGGATAACCCTGTGTTTTACCCCATTAAGGGTCTTAACACCCTCAATAACTATGCGATTTGTACCCGCCCCCGATATTTTAGCTCCCATCTTACAGAGAAAGTTCTGAAGGTCCTCTATCTCGGGTTCTTTTGCGGGGTTATTTATAACTGTAATGCCTTTAGCCTTTACAGCCGCAAGCATTATGTTTTCAGTAGCACCTACACTGGGAAAAGATAAAGTTATCTCGCAGCCCTTAAGTCCGTCGGTATAACAGTCGAGAAACCCGTAGGATTCTTCGATTTTCACCCCCATAGCAGACAATGCCGCAAGGTGAAGGTCTATGGGGCGCTGACCCAACTCGCAACCACCGGGAAATGACACCAAAGCTCTCCCCGAACGGGTAAGAATCGCCCCAAGGAACATTATAGACGACCGCATTTTGCGCATAAGTCTGTCTGGAATCTCATATCTTACCGCATAGGCAGGGTTAACTGTAATATAATCGTTATGCACCGTAACTACGGCGCCAAGTTCACGCAAAATTTCAATAGCGGCATCGGTATCGGTTATCCTCGGGCAGTTTTCAATAACACATTCCCCGTCACAAACAAGGCTTGCCGCCATTATGGGAAGGACGCTGTTTTTTGCTCCCTGAACGTCTGCAACACCGCAAAGAGGATATCCGCCTTCAACGATAAACTTTTCCACTACCCATTCCCCCATCCGTCTTAATAATACATATTATGCCGAATATGGGAGAATTGTGCCGTTTAGAGGCTAAATACCAAGCAAGGTTTCCATTTGGTCGCAAATACGGGCCGCGGCATCAGTACGTGCAAGGCCGAGAGCCGCTTTTTCCATCTTTCTTAATTCTGCCCTATCATCCATAAGAGTTTTTACGGTTTGATAAAGCTTTTCTCCCGAAAGGTCAACCTCTTCAATAAGAATGGCCGCACCCACGTCACTGTAACCCTTTGCGTTGTAATATTGATGATTTTCAGTTACGTTGGGAGAAGGGATAAGTATACTCGCTCTGCCCAGCGCCGCAATTTCCGTAAGAGTCATTGCGCCCGAACGGGCAATTATAAGGTCTGCCGCCGCCATAACGGTGGGCATATTGTAGATGTATTTAAAGAGTTTTATATTGTCTGCCTGGGCAACAGTACCAAGCTTTTGATTAAGATAGTCGTAATCTCTGGCCGCACCGTGATAGTGAAGTATAAGTCCTTCTTCGGCAGAAACTGCGGCCATTTCAGCAAAGGCATCGTTTATTTTTCTTGCGCCAAGGCTTCCTCCGTAAGAAAGAACGAAGGGACGGCCGTCGGGAATTCCAAGCTCTATTCTGGCGCTTTCTCTATCGATACCGAGAAAATCGGGATTGACGGGATTTCCCACAACCTCCGTTTTTGAGGCATCACATTTTATGGGTTTTGCCAACGGAAAACTCAAAAACACCTTATCCACTACGGGAGCAAGCATCTTTGTAGATACTCCCGCATAAGCGTTTTGCTCGTGTATAACAGTTTTTATACCCATTTTAGCGGCCTGTCTGACTACGGGGGCACTCACGTAACCGCCCGTTCCGAGGACGATATCGGGCTTAAATTCTTTAATTATTTGCTTTACACGTTCTTTTGCTTTGAGATATTTGAAGGCTGTTTTTATATTATGCTTAACCGCAGAAAAGCTCTTTTGTCTGCTAAGCCCCGATATCTCAATAAATTTTATATTAAAGCCTGCTCTGGGAACAAGGTCTGCCTCAGCGTGTCCCTCAGTTCCTATGAAAAGAACCTCCGTGTCGGGATGTCTTTTGACAAATTCCCTAACGATTGCAAGGGCGGGATTTATATGCCCGGAGGTTCCTCCGCCTGCAGCTAACAGTTTCATAATTTATCCTTTCCGTAGGTCGTTCCCTATTTTTATTGGGGAAGAACCTCAACCACTTCTCTTTTATCCACTTTGGGAACAGGCTCAAGGTCTGCATACCTGGAAATATGCAACATCATACCTACCTCTGCAAGCTGAATCATTATAGCCGTACCGCCGTAACTGAAGAAAGGAAGCGAAATACCCGTTACGGGGAATATGCCTGTAACAACCAACAAATTAAGAACTATCTGAGCACCAAGGTTACAGGTAATACCCAACGCCACAAGAGCTTTAAATTTATCTCTCGATCTTAAGGCAATGGTCATACCTCTCCATATAAACAGCATAAACAGAGCAACTATAAGGACTGCGCCGATAAAACCAAGCT
Source organism: Eubacteriales bacterium (assembly GCA_045530715.1). Lineage (GTDB taxonomy): Bacteria > Bacillota > Clostridia > Oscillospirales > UBA644 > JAZQLP01. The sequence continues at coordinate 11,652 of JAZSCR010000158.1, read as the reverse complement.
CTTCGCAGGCAATGGCGAAGATAAAGTCGTTCTGAGGCTCGGGAAGATACAGATATTTCTGCCTCGACATTCCCAAACCAACACCGGTCAGACCGCCGGAGCCGATAGCTAAAAATGACTGTGTTATCTGATAATCGTCGCCCGAGCTACTACCTTCGGTAGACATGCCCAAAAGAACCTTAACACGGTTAAGCATATACTCGTTGCTGAAAAGCACCAGCATACAGACGATTAAAATAATAACAAGAATAAGTAATAACCAACGAACCTTTATTTTACGGGCGGCCACGATCATGGAAAGGCTTATTATAGCTATAAGGCCTGCGCCCGAAAGATGGGTTTCAAAAAGAATAAGGAAGAAATATGCAAGGCAAAGCAAATATGGATAGGCCTTCCAAAGAACAACTATCCAGTTTACTTTATTACGGTCAACCGCAGGCATTTTTGAAAAGGGATGATGTTCACCCGCAAACCATGTAGCAAGCACAACTATAAGAGCCAGCTTGGCAAATTCGGAGGGCTGAAACTGAAAGCCGCCTATATACAGCCATCTACGCTCGTTACTGGCCGTGGGAATAATGTACAGAGATATAAGAGCCAATATGCACCCCAAAGAAACAACCACAGCACCGCTACGGAGAAGCTTGTCATGACAGAAGGTAAAAAATACTGCAAAAAGGGCTCCTACACAAACCCAGCGGAGCTGCTTTGCAAAATAGAAGTAACCGCTTTCGCCGTCATCAATGGCTTTAGCATAACTTGCAGACAAAAGAACTATCAAACCTATAACAACCAAAGCGATAGCAATGGTAAGATAAACGGCATCTATTCTGCCCGCTTTTTGTCTGATGGTCTTTGCTGTGTTTCTATTTGAGGGCTGACGTCCCTTTTTTCCTTCATATACCGTTAAATTCGGCATTTATTTTCCTCCCGTAAAGGATATCAAAAAAAACTTTATTTTATAAGAACAGCCAAAGTGCGGCGAGCGCGCAGGTGATAAATGAAACCCCGGTAAACACACATACTATTTTAACCTCTGACCAGTTGCAGAGCTCAAAATGATGATGGATGGGGGTCATCTTAAAGATACGCTTTCCCTTTGTTAACTTGTAATAGGTCTGCTGTATAAGTACGGAGAAGGCCTCTGCAAGATATACGAAGCCTGCAAGGAAAAGAACCATGGGAATATCAAGACAAAAGGCAACCGTTACAACGATCCCGCCAAGGAACATTGAGCCTGTATCTCCCATGAATACTCTTGCGGGATGCCAGTTAAAGAAAAGATAACCAATCAATCCGCCAAAAAATGCGCCTGTAAGGATCGCTATATCGGTAGCGCCAAAGAATACGGCAACTGCAGTATAAAGAGCCATTACGGGAAGGGTTACGGATGCGGCAAGGCCGTCAATTCCGTCTGTCAAGTTACAACCGTTGACAAACCCTATAAAGGCTACAAAGGCAAAAACGTAATAAAGAAATGAAAGTTCAAGTCTGTAATCGGTAAAGGGAATAAGAACAGAAGTATCTCCGTCGTTACGAATAGCGATAAAAACGATAAAAGCTATTCCTATAAGGCTCTGAACGACTATTTTCTGCTTTTCTGTAAGTCCCTGATTGTGCTTCTGTTTTATTTTTGTAAAATCGTCGGCAAATCCCATAATTCCCAAAAGAATGGATACCAAGAGCGCCATAAAAGGAGCGCCTAAAAACATTTCTCCAAAGAAATTATCCCCCTTTGAATAATGCCAGATCCCCAATATCAAAAAGGATACTGCGGTTGAGAGGATAAAAATCAGGCCGCCCATAGTGGGAACACCCTGCTTATTTTTATGCCAGGTAGGACCGTATTCGGTTATTATCTGCTGTCCAAACTTCAGAATTCTCAGTTTCTTTATAAGAATGGGAGCGCAGGCAGTAGCCAAAATAAGAGAAAGCGCTACTCCAATTACTACAAGCTGTATATTCATAAACTTTTCCTTTCATTTACCCGGCATCAAGCCAAAAATCCTTTTATAACCTCTTCTGCGTGCATTCCGCGGGATGCCTTGAACAAAATCCCATCGCCTTCGCTTGCTACGGAAGAAAGAATATCCGCCGCATGAGAGGTATCTCTTGCAATGAAAATATTGTCTTCGGAAAGGCCTGCAACCCTTGCGCCGCTAACGTAATCATCAGCGAAGTTTCCGTAAGCAATTACAAAGTCTATTCCAGCCAAGGCCTCGCCTACCTCATGATGGAGCTGAGAAGAATACTCGCCAAGCTCGAGCATATCACCTATAACGGCTATTCTTTTTCCGCTACAATCAAGGTTTCTCAAAAGGTCAAATGCGGCCTTCATCGAAGAGGGTACGGCATTATAAGTATCGTCAATTATAGTGACGCCCTTTTCGGTATACACCTTCTGTCTGCCTGCTGCGCCCTCAAAGTTCAGAAGTCCTCGGCATATCTCATCCTCCGACAGACCTGCATAAAGGGCAGCGGTCACAGCGGCAAGGGAATCATACACGTAATGCAGGCCGCTTACGGGAAGGGTTACGGAAAAAGACTTATCGCCGTAAACGACTCTATAACTCATACTATCGGCTTTTTGTTCAATATCAACGGCTCTTATCTGACAGTCTTCATTATCAATACCGAAGAAAATCACTTTACCGAAAGCGTCTTTGCAAGACGAAAGCATATCGTCGTCACCGTTAAGAATTAACACACCGTCAGGCTCAAGTCCTTCGGTTATTTCAAGCTTTGCCTTACGTATATTCTCGCGGGTCTTAAGATGTTCTATATGGGAATAACCCACGTTTGTAATAATTGCGATATTAGGCTTTGCTATACGGGTAAGGACAGATATTTCTCCAAGTCCGCTCATTCCCATTTCGGCAACACATACGCCGTCATCGGGTTCGATGCCCAAAACGGTAATGGGAAGGCCCGTTTCACTGTTTTTATTTCCTTGAGTCTTGTGAGTCTTATAGCGAGAAGAAAATACGGCGTAGGTAAACTCCTTTGTGGTGGTCTTGCCTACACTGCCCGTAATTCCGACCACAAGAGCAGAGGATTTTTCTCTGTGTTTTATGGCAAGTATTTGCAGGGCGGCAACGGTATCGTCAACCTTTATGCAGGGAGCGGCTACATCTATTTGTTCACTGCAAAGTATAGCGCCCGCGCCTCTGTCAACAGCGCCCTGAACGTATTTATGGCCGTCGGTGCGCTCCCCTTTTATACAGATAAAGAGGTCACCCTTTTCAACGCTTCTGGAGTCGGTGGCAAAATTCTTAAACACGCCTTTCCCGTTAAGGGCATTTCCGCCCATTTCCTCTGCGGCGGAAAAAGTATCTCTCTCTATCATAGTACTTGCGCCTTTCTTAGTTATTCTTTGTATTCCAGAGCTTCGGATATTATCTTACGCTCGTCAAACTCTATCTTTTGCGTACCTATTATTTGGTACTCCTCATGGCCCTTTCCTGCTATAAGAACCAGGTCATCCTTTTTCGCTTCCAGTATCCCCTTGATTATTGCTGCCCTTCTGTCGGGGATAACCTCCACGGGACTTCTGGGAGGAATACCCGATAAAATATCATTTACTATTCCTATACGGGATTCGGTACGGGGATTATCGGATGTAACTATAACGTAATCGCTGTTTGCTGAGGCAATCTGTCCCATTAACGGCCGTTTTGATTTATCTCTGTCACCCCCACATCCGAAGATGCAAATTATACGCCCCTTTACAAAAGGTCTTAAAGCAAGAAGTATATTCGAAAGGCCGTCGGGAGTATGGGCATAATCTATAATTACCGAGAAATCTCTATTGGTAGGAACGGACTCGCATCTACCTCTTACTCCAGGGAAGCTTTCAAGAGCATCCGCAACAGCATAGGGGTCAAACCCCAACGTACAAGCAGTAGAAAATGCGCTCAGGGCATTGTATGCATTAAAAATACCGGGGAGAGATATTTCCAAATCATAAGTGCGACCTTCATACAGAACGTCAAAGCGGGTTCCACTACCGTTTTCGGAGGAGAATCTTACGTTTTTTCCCTGAAAAGCACTATCTTTTTCAAAAGAAAAGGTGGTTACACCGGGAAGAGAAACTATCCTGTCAAAAAAGCCGCAATCGGCATTTACTATTCTGTGAGATGCCATAGACAGAAGCTTAAACTTTGCATCCCTGTATTCCTGCATGGTTTTATGGTAATCGAGATGATCTACGGACAAATTGGTAAAAACGCAGGCCGCGAACTCAATCCCATAAACCCGTTTCTGGTCAAGCGCTTGAGAGGAAACCTCCATCACCCCGAATTCAGCGCCACTCTCTTTTATAAGGGAGAGTTGCTTATGTAAAAGCAGGGGCTCGGGGGTTGTATACTCGACCGCTTCCCTTGTTCCGCTGTGGGATATATAACCCGTGGTTCCCAAAATGGCTGTCTTATGGCCCAACGTATTAAGAATATGTCCCAGCATATAGGACGTGGTTGTCTTACCGTTGGTTCCCGTAATCCCTATAAGTTTAAGACTGTCTGCGGGTCTTCCGTAAAATTCCCCCGCAAATATGGCAAGGACTTTTCGGACATTGGGCACCGTTACGGTTACCGCGCCCCTGACCTTGATAGGCTTCTCCACAAGTAAAGCCACCGCACCGAATTCCACCGCCTTTTGACAAAGGCTGTGTCCGTCAAATTTCCTTCCGGGAATCGCTGCAAAAAGACTACCTGCCGTAACATCTGAAAGAGTGGTACAAATTGAAGATATTTCCGGATTAGGATTGGGAGCGCCGTTGAGATTCACTTCATCGGGTATAAATTCGCCAAACAGGTCTGTAAGCTTCATAAAAGTCATCTCCGATTTAACTCATTATTACTACGGATAAGACTTCCTGAATTTTATTATTCCTTTTATTCCATTGTTACGGTTATTACGGTTGCCAATGAAACTTCTTCCCCTGCTTCATGTGACTGTTTTTTAACCTTTACACCGGGAAGATTTATATTTTCGCCTACTATTCTGATATTCAATCCCGCCTGAAGAAGCTGTCTGTTTGCCTCTGCGGCGGTAAGTCCGATAAGATTTGGAACCTCCGTCTTTCTGGAAGCTTCAACGTCATCGGTAAAGAGAACTACGGTTGCACCTACGGGAAGGTCTTTGCTTGCGGCAGGAAGCTGATAGGTAACTATAGCGTCATTATTTGTGTTTCCTATTACCTTAGCAACAAGACCTGCGGCAAGTATTGCCTTTTTTGCCTCGGCAAGAGTAAGATCTCTTACGTGGGGAACGTCAACGTAAGCTGTGCTTTCGTTATCGCCGTAATCGGGCTCAATGTTAAGATGGTCAAGAGCTTCAGCCAAAACCTTCTTTGCCAGAGGTGCGGCTATCGCTGAACCGTAACGAACTTCCGAATTAGGTTCGTCGACTATAACGAGTACGCAAACCTGGGGGTCGTCTGCGGGAGCAAAACCGATAAAGGATGCAATTCTCTTATCTGCCAGACCTTCTTCGTTAAGGGAGTCCAGCTTTTCAGACGTACCCGTCTTACCTGCTATCCTATATCCTTCAAGGTAGGCCATTTTACCGTGTTCAACAGTGTATTCAAGATATTCGCAAAGAATATCCGACGTACGCTGAGATACGGTCTGTTTAACTACCTGAGGGCTGTTACTCAAAACTATATTTCCGTTATTGTCAATAATTTCCTTTATTATGTAAGGCTGCATATAATAGCCGTCGTTAGCAATAGAGCAAACGGCGCTTATAAGCTGCAAGGGCGTGATCTTAAAACTCTGTCCGAATGCAGATTCGGCCAGGTTTATCTTATTTTCAAGGGCGCTGAGGGCATGATGATATCCCGTCTGTTCGCCCGACACACCCGCATCGGTTTTATCTCTTAAACCAAAAAGGGTAAGATAATCGTAGAATTTCTGGGGCCCGATCCTTAAGCCAAGAGTCATAAATACGGGGTTGCAGGAGTTTGCAAGACCGTCCATAAGATTCTCGCTGCCGTGGCCTTCTCTTTTGTTACAGTGGATCTTGGTGCCTAAAATATCAAGATGGCCTGAGCAGTTAAATCTCTCCGAAAGGGATACAAGTCCTTCTTCAAGGGCAACTGCCGCAGTTATTATTTTAAAAGTAGAGCCCGGCTCGTACTGTTCGGTAAGCTTGTTTTTCCAAAACGACTTTGCCAGGGTATTATATTCTGTCCAATACTCTGCAGAGCCGTATTCAAACTGCTCTTCCAGCGTCTTAAGAGTTATCTGGTCAATTATTTCAAATCTGTTATTGGGGTCATAGTCGGGCTTTGAGGTCATGGCGAGGATTTCGCCAGTCTTAACGTCCATGACTATCGCGGCGGCTCTATTCTGAACGTTATGTTCGATTCTTGCCTCTTCTATGTACTTTTCAACTACGTACTGCAGTTCTATATCAACGGTCAGATATATATCGCAACCGTCGGTGGCCTCTATTCTGTTTTCATACTCAAAGGGTATTGTGGTACCGTCTTCACTCTGAAGGGATATGATTTTACCGGGTGTACCTTTAAGATAAGAATCATAGGTACGTTCAAGGCCTTCAAGCCCCTGATTATCATCACCAACAAAGCCAAGAACTGTGGAAAGAAGATTGTTATGAGGATAGTATCTCTTCTGGTCATCTGCGATGTGAAGAACGTTGCCGTATTTGGAATAATCCTTTGACCTCATAAATTCAACTATTTTCAGCATCACATCCTCTTCAACGCGGCGCTGAACCACAAGATAAGCAAGGTGCTTCTTCTGGGTCATTTCATATATGCTGTCAGCGGATTTATTCAGTATCTCCCCCACTACGGAAGAAAAGGTTCTGTAATCGTTCTCTGTAAGATTACCCTTAAAGGCATTGGGGGCAATGGTAACCATATATGCGCTGGCGGAAATAGCCAATTCATTACCGTTACGGTCAAGAATTGAGCCGCGCTGGGGCTCTATAACCGTATCCGTTGTCTGCTGGCGTAAAGCCTGCCCTTCAAGGTCGTCATGGCGAAGTATTTGCAGGTTAAAAAGCTGGCCGATAACAACCAGCAACAATGCCACCAAGCCTATCTGAAACAGCCTTACGGCGGGCACGCTTATTCCCCTTTTGTCTTTATTTTCCATATTTATGACATACCTTTCCTATTGAGCAGTACGGATATTTTTTCTTTTATATGTGCGAATAGAAGCAGAGTTAATTCTGCTCCTATGCAATAGATATGTGTCGTTTAATTGAAGTATTCCGTAATAGCGGAGAAGGTTCTGGATATTCTGGTCAGGAGATCTTCATCATACCCTTCGGTATCCAAAACTACAGACACGCTGTCCGAATCCCTAAGAACGTATTCCATCTGATAGGGCTCGAGCTTCTTCATCATCAACTCTTCGGTAACGTACTCCTCTATGAGTTTGTAATCGGTGCGGATCTCGTATTCTATCCTGAGTCTGGCACCTCTGTTCTTTTCGGTTTCCAGAGTACTTACCAGCTTGTCCGCCTCGTTGTTTTTTTCATGCTGTGTTATACAGCAAGGAATGGTGAAGACACCTGCGGCAATTATGAGAATTGTCAGAAAAACATTTACGCCGCTTATTCTACGCTTTCTTTTTCCCACGCCGGAGGATAACGGCTTTGTGGGAGCAGAAGAAACTTCAGCCTTGGGGCTATTAAGTTCTACGGGCACTATTCGCTGTTGACCTGACAATTCTCTCGCCTCTCTTTCCTGCGCCCCTCACGAGGCAAATTTTGTGTGTGTTGTGTGTGTGTTTTACAAGAGTGTGTGTATTTTAATCAGATATAAACATTGTTAGCAAACTTCGAAGATACGAAGTCTTGCGCTTCTTGAACGGGGATTGATCTCTATCTCCTCTTTTGGGGGAGCTTTATCTCCGATAATCTTACCGTAGGGCTTTTTACCGCATACGCATACGGGAAACTCCTTTGGGCAGGTACAGGGATTTGCAAATCTTGCAAACGCCATTTTTACTATTCTGTCTTCAAGTGAATGGAATGTTATAACGGCTATTCGGCCTTTGGGCGCCATATGAGGAAGAATATCCTCAAGGACGTTTCTTATCTGTCCGAGTTCGTTATTGACCTCTATGCGAATGGCCATGAAAACTCTTTTCGCGGGATGCTGTTTTTCGTTAAGAGCCTTTCGGGGCATTGCAGAACGGATAATATCCGCAAGTTCCAAGGTGGTCTTTATGGGAGCCTGAGTTCTCTTCTCAACGATGGCCGAGGCGATTCGTCTTGAATATCTCTCTTCGCCGTACTCAAAAAAGATTCTTGCAAGTTCGGATTCGCTGTAGGTGTTCACCACGTCAGCGGCGCTCATTCCACAGCTTGCATCCATTCTCATATCGAGAGGAGCATCCTGCATATAGGAGAAACCTCTTGAGGCTTCGTCAAGCTGATGGGAGGATACGCCCAAATCCATCATTATGCCGTTGAGCTTTATTCCCCTCTCTTCCAATATGGAAGGAATAGTAGCGAAGGTTGTATGTATAAGTTCTTTTTTGCAGGTAAGTGGCTTGAGCTTTTCGGTACACTCTCTGATTGCGTCCATATCTCTGTCTACGCTTATGAGAGTTCCCTGCTCCGAGAGTCGGCTGCCAAGCTCAAATGAGTGGCTTCCGCCCCCTGCTGTACCGTCGGCGTATATCCCGTCGGGTATTACCGCCAGGGCATCAACCGTTTCCTTCAGCATTACGGGGATATGACCGAAACTGCTTTCGGGAGTTTTTTTCATATTTTCATCAGCTCCCGTCACAATATTGCCATACATATAAGTTATACTCTTATATTGGCACCCCTCAACATTGAAGTGATGTCTGCGGGTTCTATGTTATTGTTGAATTCGTTCCATCTGTCGGTATCCCAGAACTCAAGGCGCTTGGAGAGAGCAAGAATGGTAACGTTCTTTGCCAGCCCCATCTTGGCGCGAAGGTTTTGGGGGATGAGAATACGGCCCTGACCGTCTATTTCGCAGTCAAATGCGTTTGCCATGAAGTAACGTTCAAGCAAGCTGGCCGTTTCAAAGTCAGTATCAAGAAGGCTTCTGCAGAAGTTGTCCCACTCGGAATCGGAGAAAGCGTAGAGGCACTTGCCGTCACTGCTGTTGGTTATATGTACAGTAGCGCCCAACTGTTCACGCAGTTTTGCGGGCAAGGTAAGACGACCTTTACCGTCTATAACGTGTTCGTACGTACCGGCCATATATTCTCCTCCTTCCTTGTATTCTGCACAACCTTATTTTTAAAGTGGCTTTATGGCAGGAGGCACTCCCCCTGCTGAAAATATATCGCTCTGTTTTACGTTTTTGGATCAAATTTGGCACTTTTGGGCTTTTCGGAAACCACTTGGCCCCACACTTTGCCCCCTTTTGCACCACTTTGCTCCACTTGACAATCTAATTATAGTAAAATTCCCCCTCACTGTCAAGGGCTTTACAGGGATTTTCTAATTTTGCACAGGAAAAACTTTATCCACAAACACGGCGTATTTTTGTGCATTTTGACGAAAACCTCCTTTTACCCTTAAAAATTTAAAGTTTTTACCCCATTAAAATGGTCTTACGCCCCAAAAATAGTCTTGTTTTCTCGTTGGACTATTGCAAAATCCCTTTTAATGCTATATAATTTAAGAGAACCATCCCCACCACTCTTTATAAGGAGAAAAACATGAAGCTCTTACTTATTGACGGAAACAGCATACTCAACCGAGCATATTACGGTATCCGAGCCCTTTCCACATCTTCGGGATTACCCACAAATGCTATTTTCGGATTTCTTAATATCCTTTTAAAGCATATTGGGGAAGAAAAACCCGACATGATGGCGGTGGCCTTTGACTTAAAGGACAAAACCTTCCGTCATCTGAAATATACCGAATATAAAGGTACGAGAAGTCCTATGCCCGAAGAATTGGCTCTGCAGATGCCGCTGGCAAAAGAGCTCCTTGAAGCACTGAATATAAAACACATATCGAAAAGCGGCATTGAAGCCGACGATATAATAGGAATACTCTCAAAAAGAGTATCCGACAAAAACGGCACCTGCACTATTGTCACCGGTGACAGGGATGCTCTTCAGCTCGTGACGGACACAGTAACCGTAAAACTTGCAGTAAAGAACGAGGACGTAAGATTTACCCCCGAAAAGGTATACGAAAAATACACTCTTTATCCCGATAGACTCATAGATCTGAAGGCCCTTATGGGAGATAGCAGCGACAATATCCCCGGCGTTAAGGGTATCGGCGAAAAGACTGCTGTATCCCTTCTCAACACTTACGGTAGTCTTGACGGCGTATTCGAGCACGCATCCGAGCTTAAAGGCGCAACGGCCTTGAAAATATCTCAGGGCAAAGAAAGCGCATACCTTTCAAAGGAGCTTGGCACTATTCTGCGGGAGGGTGACGTTGGAGTAGAGCTTAATGACCTTATATTAACGTCTCCTGACAAGGACAAGCTTCACGCTTTCCTCGTTAAAACCGAAATGCTCTCGTTTATGAAGAAGTTCAACTCACTTTTTGAAGGAGATGAACAAGCCGAAGAGGAACAGGATGTTCCATGTGTAAAATTCACTCCCGAAGAAATCAAGGATAAAGAAGAAATATATCTCCTCTACTCTGCAGAAGATACTGAATCCTATATTTTTCTCGGAGATAAAGTCGGCATCATTCCTTCAGAAAAGATAGCAGACATTGACCTCAGCGGGAAAAAGGTTATTACGCATAATGCAAAACCGCTGATGAGAAGATTCTTTGAAGCAGGCAAAGATATTAACGTAGCGTACGATACTATGCTTGCAGGGTATATTCTGGAAGCATCCCAGAGTAATTACTCCCTTGAAAGACTTTGCGGCACATACCTTAAAAAACAGCTCTCCTCGCCCAAGAGCCAGCTTTTATCATTGAAAGCGCTTAAAGATGCTACAGCTAAGAAGATGAAGGAGAACAAGCAAGAACAGCTTTATTACGATATAGAATTGCCCCTCTGCAGAGTTCTTGCAGAAATGGAAACCGCAGGCTTTGGCGTAGACAAAGAGTTCCTGCAAGAGTTTGCGGCCAAGGCAGAAAAAGACCTTGCATTACTCACCCAAGAGATTTTCACCTTCGCCGGTCACGAGTTTAACATAAACTCCCCCAAGCAGTTGAGCGCAGTTCTTTTTGATGAAATGGGGCTCCCCCATGGCAAAAAGACCCAGTCGGGCTATTCAACCGACAACGACGAGCTTGAAAAGCTGAAAAATCTCCACCCTATGGTGGCAAAGATAATAGAATACAGAAAGCTTGCAAAGCTGAAGAGCACCTACGCAGACGGAATGATAGACAAAATCTCTGCCGACGGAAGAATACACTCTCTCTTTACCCAAACCGTTACCCAAACGGGAAGAATCAGCAGTACTGAGCCTAACCTTCAGAATATTCCCATAAGAACGGAACTCGGCCGACTTTTAAGACATGCCTTTGTTCCAAAGGAAGGCCACCTTTTGCTGGATGCCGACTATTCCCAAATAGAACTCCGAATTCTCGCCCATATAGCTGCAGACGTTACTATGTGCGAAGCCTTTGAGAATGGCATCGACATCCACACACTCACAGCATCACAGGTGTTCGGGCTCCCCGTTGAAATGGTAACATCCCAGATGA
>JAZSCR010000089.1:0-3662 GCA_045530715.1 Eubacteriales bacterium | reverse complement strand
CAATGGGAAGGGTTAGGAGAAAGGGGAGAAGCCCCTTTATTCCAAAGGCAGAAAAGGTTGCTGCCGTAAAAACTCCCCAGCCATAAGTTGCAAACGCACTCAAGGGAAGGCATACGGCTATTCCCACAGCCGAAAGGCCTGCTGCCGCCGTCATCAGAGTAAGCCCCAGCGTATGAAGGGCGCCCTGAGGGGTAAGGCAGGGGAAAATTCCTTCTGTCTGAACCAGTATATCCGCGGCGGGCTGGCCGCCAAGCATTTCTCTTATAGCCGTCGCCACACCCAGACAGTAGCCCGAAATAACGGCTATGTAACCCAATATTAAACATCCTTTACCTTTCATTAAACAAATTACCTCTTGTTTTATTTGTTTAATAATATGAAAGGAAAGGGCCTGAAATACCTTTTTAGAGGGCTTTCATTGCGATAGCGCACTCAAGACGCTTCTTTTCCATTTCGCATCCGGTGGAGTTGGGCTTGAGAATGTCGCCGTTTGCATAGAAGTTATTTGCCGCGCAACCGCCGGAGCAGAAGTATTTTGCCCAGCACTTGTCACACTCGTCCTTGTCGGGAATGGTGGTGGCGGAGAACTTCTCGGTAAGCTCCTTGCTAAGGTCAAAGCTTTCCATAATGTTGCCCATTACAAAATCGGTGTTACCAACGAATCTGTGGCAGGGATAAACGTCGCCTGCAGGGGTAATGGCAACGTATTCGCTGCCGCTGCCGCAGCCCTTCATGCGCTTGATAACGCAGGGGCCCTGCTCAAGGTCAACCATAAAATGGAAGAAGTTGATAAAGTCGTCGTCCGACTTGTTTATCTTGTCTATTTCAAGACCGAGCTTTTCATATTCTGCGAATATTCGGGGCAGATGCTCGTCCTTTAGAGCCATGGGGGAGGAGGGGTCAAGGACTACGGGCTCTACCGATACCTGATCAAAGCCAAGGTCGTGCATGTGGAGAACGTCCTTTGCAAAGTCGAGGTTTTCAGCCGTAAAGGTACCTCTTACGTAGTAGCTCTTGTCACCGCGTACCTCTCTGAACTTCTGCAGCTTTGGTACTATGGCGTCATAGGAGCCCTTTCCGTTTACGCCTATACGGACACTGTCGTTTACGTCCTTTCTGCCGTCAAGGGAGAGAACCACGTTGTCCATGGTTTCGTTAAGATATTCTATAACCTCGTCGTTAAGGAGCAGGCCGTTGGTGGTAAGGGTGAAGCGGAAATGCTTGTTGTGCTTTTCCTCTATGCTTCTTGCATATTCCACCGTCTGCTTTACAACGTCAAGGTTCATCAAGGGCTCGCCGCCGAAGAAGTCAAGCTCCAGATTTCTGCGGCTACCCGATTTTTCAATCATAAAGTCAATGGCCTTCTTTGCCACTTCAATGGGCATAAGGGCTCTTTCGGCACAGTATCCGCCGCCGTCGGCAAAGCAGTACTTGCAACGGAGGTTGCAGTCGTGAGCCACGTGGAGGCATACCGCCTTTATGGGGTACTCCTGCGGGAAGGTGGGGGTATAATCCCTCTTTGAAAAGAGCTGGTCATTTTCGTACAGCTCGTAAAGTTCAGCATATGCTTCCTCTATTTCCTCCTTTTTATATGAGGACAGAGCTGTAAAAGCCTCTTGGGGGCAGGTTTCCGTAAGGGAAATATCTTCACCCTTGGGGCTGAGGAAGTTTACAAGGTCGTATGCGGCCTTTTCAAGAATGTGTATGGCTCCGCTTTCCACGTCCATGCAGAAATCGTTGCCGTAAAGCGAATATGTATGAATCATTTCTGTATTCCTTTTTATAGGTTATGCCTAATGCTTTTTATGGGCTGCCGCAAATTGCAGCAGCCCGTAAACTTTGTAGCAATAACTTACTTGCTCTTCTTTTCGCACTTCTGGTTAGCAACGGTGCAGGAAGTCTTGCAAGCGGACTGGCAAGAGGTCTGGCATTCGCCGCAGCCGCCCTTACAAGCGCTCTGCTTAAGAGTGGGTTTTGCGATAGTCTTAACAAATTTCATGGTTATCTATCCTTTCTTTTACTGTTTACGATTTTTTTAGGTTTACCGATATAATTCCGCCCAAGGCTCCCATGGGAAGCTCCAAAGCTCCATATATCAGGTATTGAACTATTCCTTCATCTCCCAGTATGGCTCCCAGAGCTATATGGATGATGAAAACTACTCCTCCGGCAATAAGTCCGTTAACCAGCCCGTCCGTTCCTATGAGTCTTAAGGATATAAATCCCGCCGTCAGAGAGGCTATTGCCACCGTCAGGTAAATAAATATCTCCATAAGTCCGTCGGGTATGGATGAAAGGGCGAATACCGCCGAAAAAGTCAGCAGAAGCAGTATGGCCAAGACAAATCCCGAAAGCCCTCCGAAAAGAAGCTTCTTTATTTTGCCCGTTACCCTTGTTGCTCCGTATCCCGTTCCCGAAGAAAGGGATGCTTTTTTTGTATCTGTCATATTGACCTCCCCAAATAAGAATCTCATTCAATCCTATGAGAGGGAGGGAATCATTATGCCCGATATCAGCCGGAAATGGTATCCTTGGACTGGATAGCCCACTTCTTTATGGATATTCTGTTCTTGTCAGCGCCGGTTTCGATAATGAATATATCGTCGTCCTTGATCTGACGAACTACACCGGTAATACCGCCGATGGTGGTAATGGTGTCGCCGATCTCAATGGAAGCGCGCATCTTCTGGGTTTCTTTTTCCTGCTTTTTCTGGGGTCTGATAAGGAAGAAGTAGAACGCCAGAGCGATAAGAGCGATGGGGAGAATGGTGGTGATTGCGCTCATAAACTGCTGTGCGGGAGTAAGTTCTTCTGCAACTTCTGCTCCTGTAGTGGCAGTTTCGCTAAGAAAAATCAGCGCGTTGGAAAGAAAATTGGTCATGGGGTTTTACCTCCGTCATATAATAACTAATTATACAATATATATTGTCCTATTTCAAGGGGTTTGGCAAAAATTCGGAAAAATGCCTATATTCTCACGCCGTAAATCTCACGCTTTTCTCTGTAAAAGCTTTCAAATCTTCCTTCTTCAAGAGCCAGACGGATATCCTCCATAAGCTTGTTGTAGAAGCGGAGATTGTGCTGAACGGCCAATCTCATGGCCAACATCTCGTTGGAGCAGAGAAGGTGGCGGAGATATGCTCTCGAATATCTTGTACAGCAGGGGCAGTCACATTCGGGGTCGAGAGGGGAGTCGTCACGGATATATTTTGCATTGTGGATGTTGATTATACCCTGCGAGGTAAAGAGGTGTCCGTGACGGGCGTTTCTTGAGGGCATTACGCAGTCAAAGAAGTCCACGCCTCTGTGTACCGCTTCGAGAATGTTTACGGGGGTACCTACGCCCATAAGATATCTGGGCTTGTCCTTGGGCATATGGGGCTCAACCGCCTCGATAACTCTGTACATATCGGGTGCGGGTTCACCTACCGCAAGACCTCCTATGGCGTATCCGTCAAGACCCAGAGTGGCGATGTCCTTCATGTGCTGAACTCTCAAATCCTCGTAAGTACAGCCCTGATTTATACCGAAAAGCATCTGCTTTTTGTTTATGGTATCGGGATGCTCGTTAAGTCGAGCCATTTCCTTCTGGCATCTTACAAGCCACCTGAAGGTTCTTTCGCAGGACTTTTTGGAGTAGTCGTACTCTGCGGGGTTTTCAA
>JAZSCR010000239.1:0-10043 GCA_045530715.1 Eubacteriales bacterium | reverse complement strand
AAAGAGGTCGGGAGTTTCTTCGGGGGTGATGTAATCGGTGGGATAAACGCCGATAAGGGGGGAGAAATGTCTGTGGCCGGGCTCTGTTTCAACGTATTCCTTATCCCATTCAAGGAGCTGACCGTAGGAGCCTGTCTTGAGGGGAGGCAGGTTGTCGTGAACCTTCTGCCAGATCTTTCGGTCTTCTTCGTCTATGCCAAGTATTTCCGCACTCTTTATTGCGTATTCAAGGGTCTGGGAGAAAAGGGTTATATCCATTGCGGAAGAAACGCCAATGGTAACTCTCTGCTCCTTTCTGCCCTCAAAGTCGTGCACGTAGTGATTCTCGGGGGACTGGGAGGGAACTATCTGATAAACGCCCTGCTTGTCAAGGGTAACGTAGTCCTCGATAAATCTTGCAACAAGCTTGATGTAGGGGTATGCGCGGTTTTTAAGGAATTCCTTATCCCCCGTGTACTCGTAGTGCATCCAATAGTGCTGCGCCAGCCAGGGCGCGGAGCTTGCCCAAACGCCCCACTCGCGGGAGTCGGTGCAGGCGCAACCCCAGGCGTCGGTACAGAGGGGCATCCAGATGCCGCGGCAGGAATAGATGTTCTTTGCGGCAAACTGACCCGACTCAATAAATCTTTCGCACCAATTAAAGAGTGCGTCGGTGTAGTCGCCAAGGCCGGTGGGCTCGGCGGGCCAGTAGTTCATCTGAAGATTTATATCAAGGTGGAAGTCACATTCCCAAGGTGGAAGAAGATCTTCGTTCCATATACCCTGAAGGTGGGGAGGAAGCTCGCCGCAGGAGGAGATGAGAAGGTAGCGGCCGAAGTTAAAGTACAGAATGGGTACTGTGGGGTCGGAAGCACCCTCGTCGGCCTTGTATGCAGCGATTCTTTCGGGAGTGAACTGTGCCTCTTTTGCGGGGTCACCCTCTATTTCAAGGGTGCAGGCGGCGTACTTTTCAGTAAAGGCCTTCTTATGCTGTGCGTAAAGGGCTTCAAGGCTCTTTTCGGGGAAGGAAGGACGGGGGAGAGAGGTGTCGTCGGTGACCTTTATGTCTGTAACCGCCCAGATACGGGTTGCTCCCGTTACCTTAACGGTGCCGTCGCCGTATTCAATCTGACCGTCGGTATCCATTATCTTTACGGCTATTGTGAATCTCACTCCGCCGCGGAAGTCGCCGTACATTACGGCAAAATCCTCTTTATGGGTGAATCGGAGGGCGCACTTGGGGTCCTCGATTCTGTCAATGCGGAAGGTGTAGTCAGCGGGCTTTGATGCGGTGTAGAGAAGGCTCAATGCCTTGTCCTCGCCGTGGAAGGTGCAGTACTCACGGGTAAAGTCCACGCCGCCGCGGGCAAAGGTGGTAACCACCTTTGCCTCTTCCATATCAAGGACGCGGAGATAGTTCTCCATCTCGCCCTCTTCTTCGGGATTTTCGGCCACGTAGAGGTCGCCTGCGGGCTGATAGGGGTCAACTCTGTTTCTGACGTTTGACCTGCCGCCAAAGCCGTCGAGAAACTCGTTGGCAAGAAATCCGCCCTCTCCTATATGTCCGTCAAGAAGGAGCTGCTTGATGTTGTCAAGCTCATCCTTTGGGGTCTGCTTGGGACGTCTGTATCTGAATTCGCCCGTGTAAAGCAGCTCGTGGTTGAGGCCTAATTTATCCTCGGCTCCGCCGAATACCATAGCGCCTACGGTACCGTTGCCAAGGGGAAGGGCTTCTTTGAACTCTGTTACGGGGCTATTAAATTTTAATTCCTTATTAACCATAACTTTTTCCCTTTCGGATTAGTTTTTGTTTTACTGATTATACCATATACAGGCAAAATAGTCAAGGAATAAAGTGGGAAATTTGGGATATAAAGATAAAAGCCACCCTGCAGGGTGGCCTTTCTACTGATCAAATTCCTCGATAACTCCTCTAAAACTCCGAATAATAATCAGCAGAGGTATTATACTCTATATATCGGTAATTGTCAAGAGGTGAAGACATAATAGAATATGTAAAAGACTAAATATCGCCGAGGTAAAAGTTCGGCGATATTTTTCTTGACAAATTCTTCCCATCGTAGTATACTTATATTATAATATTAAAAGAGGAATATCCTATGAAGAAGATTTTTGCATTACTTATTATACTTGCCATGGGTCTTAGCCTTTGCGCCTGCGGCGGGAATCCCGATATTGGAGAGGATCTTGGTGACGACTTGGTGTCTGTAGACCCCGACCTTCCTGCTGACAGCGGAGACAACTCGGAACTTGACGGCGAGGGCGACGTAGATACTCCCATCGACGGCGGCGAAGATACTCCCGTTGAGGGCGGCGAGAACACCGACCCTGCGGTTGATCCCGATACTCCAGCTGAAAATCCCCAAGACGATACTGACGTTATTATAGAGGGCCCCGTATTTGCCAACGACTGGGCATCAAACGAGATTGAGAAAATGCTCCCCAATCCTCCCTTCGGACCCTGGGAGAAGACGGAATCCCCCGAAAATCTCCACATAATTGCCACGCCCTTTGACGCCATAGATTATGGCGTGGGAAGTATTGACAGAATGGCTCTGGCCAATTATTTTGCATGGCTTAAGGGCATGGGCTTTACGGTTAAGGAGGTTGGATACTCCTCAAAGGACGTTTTGGGCTCAGAGCTTCCCGACCATTGGCTTATAGCCGACCATCAGGGTCGCGTTGCACAGCTTTCTATCTATTGCTACATGCAGGGAAAAGAGGGCTTTACGGGTTATTCCATTATAACCTTCGATCTTGAAACCTTCGGCATTGAGGGGTCCGGTAGCAGCGAGCCCTATGATCCCCAGCCCGACAACGACCCCGTAATGGATATAAATGAAGTCCTTTCCTTCCTTCCCAAACTGCCCTTCAGCGGCTTTACGGGCGGACACGTGGGCGGCAATATATACGAATATTCCGTAATCGGACTTAATACATCGGGAGCTACCAATCCTCCCGACTCGGGCGAGCCCGACGGCAAGGATAAGGACACCTTTATCGGTTACCTTGCAACACTTATCGGCTACGGCTTTGACGTGGTAGAGGTTGGTAACGGTTATAAGTGGACGGCGGCCGACATCTACGGCAACTTCGTTACCTTTATGATAGGCGACGGCGGCCTTTTCCTTACGGTAGAAAGGGCGGCAGACAGCCCTGCAATAGAGGCGCCTGACGACGGCCCTGCTTCTTCTGACGTTTCCTCGGTGACCCTCCCCGAGCTTCCCTACGGCGAATGGGTAAGAAGAGACGTATCTGAAACCCAATATGACCTTATGGGCACTAACGTTGACGAGTGGGAGATGTGCGAGGTATTTATCTCCGACCTCTACGCGGCAGGATATAACGTTTTTGAGATATTCTACGACCCTGCCCTCGCTTACGAGTATCAAGCTGAAAAGGGCACTGCCAACGGCACTGTTATTATAAATATTCAGGGAGATATCCCCAATAAAAACGCAGTAATAAAGGTAAGCGTTAAATAAACTGTTTTTACATAAATAATTGCTGAAAAAGGATGATAACAAATGAACGGTTACACCAAACAGCTTCAAATAGGCTTTTATGAAAACGAGCTTTGCAGGAACGTATTGCCCTTCTGGCTCAAGAGATGTGAGGACAAGAAGTACGGCGGTTATTACAACTGCTTTTCAAACGACTGCACCTCTCGCGTGTCTACCGACAAATACGTATGGAGCCAGGGCAGATATCTCTGGATATTCTCCAAGCTCGCTACTATGGAGAGACCCTTCTCCCGTGAGGAGAGAAACGAGTTCCTTCGTCTTGCAAGGGTCGGAAGAGATTTTATCGTAAATAATTGCTTTTTGAAAGATCCTCTCCGCTGTGTATTCCTTACCGACGAAGCAGGCAACCCCAAGAAGGTTGACGGTTACGACAATTTTGACGTGTCCACCAGCCCCGACGGCTTCGTTATCAGCGGTCTGTGTCAGTACGCCGTTGCAGCAAATCACCGCGAAAGCTACGAGATCGCCAAGGAGCTTTACATCTCCGTTACCGAAAGAGAGGAGAGCTTTAATTACTGCTCATATCCTTACCCCACCTCCGATAAATATCTCCAGCACGGCTACTATATGGGCTGGATAGTAAGAAACGACCATATGACCCGCGCCGCCGAGGTATTCGATCCTGAATACGCCAACCATACCAGAGCCAAGCTCAGAGAGGGTATTGATACTCTGCTTGACAACTTCGTTGACGAGAACGACGTTCTCCGCGAGGTCAGATACCGCGACTTCAGTCCTGCTCCCGGTGTCTTCGGTGACCACACCAATCCCGGCCACGCCCTTGAAGAGATGTGGTTTATCCAGAACGGCGCCGACCTTTTGGGCGATCCTTCCTATACCGAGAGATGCGTACGCGTTGTAAAGAGAGCCCTTGTAAACGGCTGGGACAAGACCTACGGTGGCTTGTACCACTTTGCAGCCATTGACGGTAGCGAAGAGCCCAAGGCTACTCCCGACGATCCCCTTGACGAGCCCACCTATCATCAGCTTATGACGGGCTGGGGCGACAAGCTCTGGTGGGTTCACAGTGAGGCGCTCTACTCGCTGATGAAGTTCTACACCCGCACGGGTGACGAGGAGCTTTGGCAGTGGTATGAAAAGGTGTTTGAATATACCTTTGACACCTTCCCCAACCCCGATTGGAGAGTTGGCGAATGGGTACAGATCCACGCCCGTGACGGCGCTCCCGTGCAGAAGGTCACCTCTCTGCCCGTAAAGGATCCCCTCCACGTTACCAGGGACCTTATTTGTATACTTGAGCTTCTTTATCAGGAGTAAAATATGAGAACTTTAATCAAAAACGTCAGCCTCGTTATGCCCGATAAGATCATACCCAACGGCTGGCTGGTTATAAACGACAGTATTATCGAAGATTACGGCTACGGCAACTTCCCCAAGGGTGAGTTCCAAAAAACCGTTGACGGACAGGGAAAATTCCTCTCTCCCGGCTTTGTAGATATGCATATTCACGGCGCAAAGGGCATGGACTTTTTCGACGGAACGGAGGAGGCTATCACCACCGTTCTCCAGACCCATCTGCAGGGTGGTATCACTACCATGCTTCCCTCCCTTTCAAGCCTGCCTCACCACAGATACATAGCCTTTTTCGAGACCTTTAACAGAATCAAGGACAGCCTAGAGGCAAGACAGGATATTCCCGATATCGGCGGTATACATATGGAGGGCCCCTTCATTGACGGCAACGTCATTGGGGGAATGCTGAAAAGCGTCTGCCGTCCCATAAACATGACCGAGATCAATACCTATCTGGAGATGGCTCCTTATATTAAGAGATGGACCATAGCCTGTGAGTATGAGGGTGCTCTTGAACTGGGTAAGGAGCTTGACAGACGGGGAATGATGGTGTCCATAGGTCACTCCAACGCCACTACGGCGCAGGTTCGAGAGGCCTACGATTACGGCTTCAGAAGCATTACTCACCTCTATTCATCCTGCTCCTTCTACCACCGTAACGGCCCCTATAGAGAGGGCGGCATCGTAGAGGCGGCTTTCCTTATGGATAACCTTGACGTTGAAATAATTGCCGACGGCTGTCATCTGCCAAAGGATTTCCTGCAGCTCATATACAAGATCAAGGGTCCTGACAGGATAGCACTCATCACCGACGCTTCCAGATACACGGCCATTGACGTGCCTCAGGGTGAGCTTTTGGTTAATGAGGCTGAGGAACAGCCCAGCGTGTATATTGAGAATGGGGTTGCGGTTATTGAGGACAGGACCTGCTTTGCAGGCAGTATCTCCATGGGTAACAGGCTGGTAAGAACCATGACCAAGGTGGCGGAGGTCGACCTTCCCACGGCGGTGAGAATGGCGGCGTTGACCCCTGCGAGAATGCTTGGAATGGATTCTCAAATAGGCTCTATTGCAAGAGGCAAGAGGGCAAATCTATTGATTTTTGACGATGATATCAATATAGAGAACATTTTTGTGGGCGGCGTAGAATCTCCCGTTGACCCCGATTATCGGAGGTTCAGATGAGCGACATCTTTACACGGGGAGGCATACTCTTTTGTGTAATTATACTAGGGTACGTCCTCAAAAGAAGCGGCTTTTTGCCCCCTGACAGCTTTAAGGTGCTGTCTAAAATAGTCCTTAATATCACCCTTCCCTGCGCGGTGGTGTCCAGTATGGCTCACATGGAACTTACTTTTGACCTTTTGGGAATGGCCGTCTTTGCCTTCGTCTGTTGCGGCATTTTGATAGGTCTGGGGTACCTTTTGGGTAGAGGTAAGGACAAAAAGGTTCAGATACTGAACATGTTCAACTACGGCGGCTTTAATATAGGCTGCTTTGCAATGCCCTTTGTTTCGGGGCAGCTTGGCTTGGCCACGGTCATCGCCGTGTGTATGTTTGACGTGGGCAACTCCATTTGGACAAACGGCGGTACGAACACCTTCGCCACCCTCGTTAAGGGAGAAGAGCCTCCCAAATTCGGAAGTATCCTAAAGAACTTTTTAGGAAGACCCGCCATAATAGTGTATATTCTGATGCCCGTTCTTGCGGCTCTTAATATCACTCTTCCCGCGCCCATTATCGAGGGTGCAGGCTTTATCGGCTCTGCCAACAGCTTTTTGGCAATGATGATAATCGGCTTGGGAATGGACTTGTCCTTTGATAAGTCAAAGCTGGGCTGGCTGATAAAGACCTTTTTTATCAGATTCGGCCTTGCGGCTGTATTCGCAGCGGTAGCTTATTTCCTCCTGCCCTTCGGCAACGAGATCAAGCTGGCGGCAATGCTGGCCGTTTTCGCTCCGGGTACAACGGTAAGTATCGTGTTTACCGAAAGGCACGGATGCGACGTTGGTCTGGCAAGCAGCTGGAACACCATATCCATCCTTTGCTCCCTTGTGTTTATGACCGCCATTATGGCAATGTCAAGGGCGTTGGGAATGTGAAAACATATAAAAATCCGCGTACGGCTTAAATTAAAGGAGTTAGACGATGAAAAAAATAATTTCTTTACTGTTACTTTTAGCTCTCATTTTCTCTATGGTCGGTTGTCAATTTGGACACGTTCACGAATTCGTGTTCTCCGAAACCACTGCCGACTGTCTTAACGGCGGAATAGAGGTAAGTATCTGTTCCTGCGGAGAAAGGCAGGAGCAGGAGGTAGGCCCCCTCGGCCACGATATGAAGGTTGCTATGGAAGTAAAACCCACCTGCACGTCCACCGGCTCGATGGATTACAGATGCGTCAAATGCGGCAAAATGGAGTATAATAACATAGAAGCCTTGGGTCACGTTTTTGAGGAAGAGCCCTCCGAGCCCTCGAGAGTAATCCGTTGCATCCACGAGAATTGCGACGAATGCTTCTGGGGAGAGGCCAACAACAAGCATAAAGAGGCTCTCACCTTCAGCTTTACCAAGGATGACGAGGCGGCTCTCGACGCAAAATATGATCAAGTCCTTGGGATGATCAAGGCGGCAAATAAATATGATCCTGACCTTCACCAATATGCCGAAGAGAGCGAGCTTGCAGATGAATATGCGTCTTTTGATACTGTCATGAGCGAGTTTTATGACTTGGTAATGAACGTTCTTTCTCAAAGAACACTTGTTGAGGTCGCTTATTATTGCGATATGGATAATACCGAGCTGGAAGATACCTTATCCTACATGAAGGATTACGAAACGGCCGCTATTGCCAAGTTCTACACCCTTTCCCGTCCCATTTACGACTCTTGCTACCGTGAGTTCTATTATTACGGTATGACAGCGGATGAGATCAAGGCATACCTTGCAGAGTCCGATGCTATCTCCGATCCCGAATATACTGCTCTCGATGAGCGAAACAATGCCATCGAGGTCGAGGTCCTTGCTCTATCGAATCCTAAGCACGGCGACGAGTTGCCCATTCTTTATGCCGAGTTTGCCGAGAACAATAACAAGATGGCACAGCTTATGGGCTACGACAATTATCTTGAGTATGCTTATAAGAACGTTTACAGCAGAGGCTACACCTATGAGGAAGTAGCACAGTTTTCGGATTACGTAAAGCGCCATATCTCGCCCGTATTCGCTTCAGTCTATAAGAAGTGGAGCAATCTTACCGGATATACCGAAGAGGATCTTAAGAGCTATAACAGCCAGGCCGTATATCCCTTCTTCGAAAATCTTGAGGGTAATACGACGGTCAATGATTACATAGATCTCTTTGAGTTTACCTCTAATCCCGATAAGGCAATAACCTTCTCCGACGAATTCAATAAGCTTATGAGAGACGGCAATATGTTCAGAGGCGAATATGACGCAGCATTCGTCACCAGCGTTTATTCTGCCGATCTTCCTATCGCGTATTTCGGAAAGGGCTATGACAACTGCTTTACCGTAGTTCACGAGTTCGGTCACTTTATGAACGAGGTTTACAGCGCAGAGATATTTGCGGACGGAGAAATGACACAGTCCTTTGACGTTCTTGAGATGCATTCTCAGGGCAACGAGCTTCTCTACCTCTGCTACCTCGAGACTAACGCAGATATGCCCGAGGTCGCACACACCCTTGTTGAGACCTATTCCCTTGTAAATATGCTCTACGCAACAATGGCGGGTATGACCATTGATAGCTTTGAGCAGGCAATATATCTTAACAAGTATGACGGCACCAGTGCTGACGTTATTATGGCTGACGGTAAGATCACCTACGACGAGTACGATCTTCTCTACTCCGGTATTTGCACCGATTACGGCGTTGAAGATGCCCTTAAGGGATATTGGAGAGGCGGCATGACCGTTACCTCTCCCGGCTATTACGTTTCTTACAGCGTATCCGCCCTCTCTGTTCTTCAGCTTTACCAGGTAGCTCATGCCGAAGGCTTTGATGTGGCTAAGGATGCATACCTGAAGTTCTTCACCTACGTTGACGAAAATCCCGAAATGACCGTTGGCGAGATCCTTGACTATGCAGGCCTTCTCTCCTACAGCGACGAAGAGCTCTACATAAAGATCAATGATTATCTGTTGAAGAAATAAAAAATCGGGCTATCTCCAAGAGAGATAGCCCCCATTTTTTGCATAAAGAAAACAAGGCCCCCGATTTGATTCGGGAGCCTTTTGTTATGGTCAAAAACCTTGATGTTCAGCTTATTTGCTTGCTTCTTCGACAGTTACGCCTGTCAAGGCGTTACTGTAGCAACATGCTACAGCAACATGTCATAGAAGCAACCTGCGGTTGCTCATAACCATGGGGTTGTGTTATTTAGAAGCCTCTTCAATAGCAACTGCAACGGCAACGGTCATACCAACCATGGGGTTGTTACCTGCGCCGATGAGGCCCATCATTTCAACGTGTGCGGGAACGGAGGAAGAACCTGCGAACTGAGCGTCGCCGTGCATTCTGCCCATGGTGTCGGTCATGCCGTAGGAAGCAGGGCCTGCAGCCATGTTATCGGGATGGAGAGTTCTGCCGGTACCGCCACCGGAAGCAACGGAGAAGTAGTTCTTGCCGTTTTCGTTACACCACTTCTTGTAGGTGCCGGCAACGGGATGCTGGAATCTGGTGGGGTTGGTGGAGTTACCGGTGATGGAAACGCCAACGTTTTCCAGTCTCATGATAGCAACGCCTTCGGGAACGGAGTCGGAGCCGTAGCAGTTAACTGCAGCTCTGGGACCCTTGGAGAAGGGAGTTCTGCTTACAACCTTAACCTCTTCGGTGAAGGGATCGAACTCGGTCTTTACGTAGGTAAAGCCGTTGATTCTGGAGATGATGTAAGCAGCGTCCTTGCCAAGACCGTTCAGGATAACGCGGGGGGGATTCTTACGAACCTTGTTAGCGTTAAGAGCGATCTTAATAGCGCCCTCAGCTGCTGCGAAGGATTCGTGACCTGCGAGGAAGCAGAAGCACTCAGTCTCTTCTGAGAGGAGCATTGCGCCGAGGTTGCCGTGCCCAAGACCAACCTTACGGTTTTCAGCAACGGAGCCGGGGATACAGAAGCTCTGGAGGCCGATACCGATGGCAGCGGCAGCGTCAGCAGCCTTGGTGCAACCGCTCTTGATAGCGAT
>JAZSCR010000045.1:0-7949 GCA_045530715.1 Eubacteriales bacterium | reverse complement strand
CCGTGCAAGCGGCAAGTCTAAGGTTGTTATCCCCACAGTATTCACGTCTTCCCCTGCAGTTCTCAAGGAATTCGATAAGACCGAATACGCCGCACGCCTCCGCGCTACCGGGGTTATCACCTCTTACATCTGCCCCCTTATGTATATGAACAATCCCCTTTGCAAGAAGATGCCCGTAATCACCTCTTCAAACAAGCTCCGTACCTACACCAGCGCAAGATACTACACCGACGGAGAGATACTTAACACCATCACAGGAGGTAACAAGTAATGAAACAGTTTCAGGGAAGAGTTATAACCCCCGGCCAGGTTACTGCCGAGGCAGTAGTTACCACCGAGGGATTCAACACGCTGGCCTCCTTCCAGATGGCGCTCCAGTTTGGAGATAAGGAAGTTAAATGCGGCGACCAGAGTAACAAGGACATTTACGGCAAGCCCCTTATAAACAAGGCTCTTTGCCTCCCCCAGACCATAGGCTCCACCACCGGCGGTCTTGTGCTTTACTGCGCCTGCGCTCTGAAAAAGAACCCCGCTTGTATGCTCTTTGCAAATCACATCGACTCCCTTGCCGCTGCAGGCGCCGTACTTGCCGACGTATGGGTTGAGGGCGTTTCCATGCCCGTCGTTGACTCTCTTGGCGAGGAATTTCTTGCCTACGTTAAGGACGGCATGAAGATAACCGTTAAAGAAAACGGCGTAGTTGAGGTCGAGTAATTATGTATAACGAATGGTCACTTGACGTTTTTTATAAAGGAATAGACGACCCCTCATTCAGCGAAGATATGGAAAAGCTGGAAGCCGCCGTTGGAGAGTATAAAAAGACGGTTGCCGCCCTTTCCTACGACGACACTTTGGGCGGTCTTAAGGCTGTGGTTGAGCTTAAAGAAAGGGTATCCATTCTTGTACGCAGACTTATGGGTTATCTCAGCCTTCGCAGATCCACAAACAGCGCCGACAGAGAGGTATCCGTACCCCAGACCAAGATTCAGGCCCTTTTGGCCGACACCTCAAAGGAAGGGGTAATATTTGAGAAGTTCGTCGGGGGTATTGAAAACCTTGACGAGGTTCTTGAGAAGGACGAGATACTTGCCCAGTATAAGTTCTATTTTAAGGAAATAAAGGACTCCGTATCCCATAACCTTTCCGACGATGCCGAGGACGTATTTACCAGAATGAATATGTCGGGCGGCGGTGCCTGGGGCAATATGGTGTCCTACCTCACCTCCACCCTTGAGGTTGACTACAAGGGCGGAAAGACCACCCTTTCCGAAATCAGAGGTCTGGCCGAAAGCGCCGACTCCGAGGAGAGAAAGGCTGCCTACGAGGCTGAAATAGCCTCCTATGCCAAGGTTAAGGACGCTATTGCATTTGCTCTTAACAGTATAAAGGCACAGGTAAATACCGAGGCAAAGCTCCGCGGATACGAAAATCCCCTGGATATGACCCTTATTCATTCCAGAATGAAGAAGGAGACCCTTGAGGCCATGTTCGGCGCAATGAAGGAGTATATGCCCAAGTTCCGCCAGTATCTCCGCCACAAGGCAAAGATTCTCGGTCACGAAAACGGCTTGCCCTGGTACGACCTTTTCGCTCCCATGGGTAAGGCGGGCGGACAGACCTTTACCGTAGAAGAATCCCACAAATATCTTGTGGAGCATTTTCAGTCCTTTGCTCCCGACCTTGCGGAAATGGTTGACAGAGCTTTCAAGGAAGAGTGGATCGACTTCTACTCCCGTCCCGGTAAGTCGGGCGGCGCCTTCTGCTCCAATCTCCCCTTCCTCAAGCAGAGCAGAGTGCTTACAAACTTTGCAGGCACCTTCGGTTCTGTGGTAACCCTTGCTCACGAGCTTGGCCACGCTTACCACGGTATGCAGATAGAGAACCACAGACCTCTCAATACAGGCTACACCATGCCCGTTGCCGAAACCGCGTCTACCTTTAACGAGGTAATTATCGTAAACGACGCTATTTCAAAGGCCGAGGGCGAGGAAAAGATAGCCCTTATTGAAAGTCAGCTTCAGGACAGCACTCAGATAATCGTGGATATTTACTCCAGATTCCTCTTTGAGGACGAGGTAATGAACCGTAGAAACACCACCTTCATGTTCGCAAAGGATCTTGAAGAGATAATGCTCTCCGCTCAAAAAGAAACCTACGGCGACGGCCTTGACTCCGAATATATGCACCCCTATATGTGGTGCTGCAAGAGCCACTATTACCGCGCAGGACTGAGCTATTACAACTTCCCCTACGCTTTTGGCGGACTCTTTGCAAGAGGCCTTTACGCAAAGTATCTTGAAGAGGGCGAAGCCTTCCTTCCCAAGTACAGAGCCCTTCTTAACGCCACCACCGTGGGCACCGTTGAGGATGTGGCGCAGATTGCGGGCATAGACCTTACCCAGCCCGATTTCTGGCGCAAGAGCCTTGACATGATAGCAAAACAAATAGACGAGTTTATTGAGGCAACCTCAAAATAAAACAACGACACCCGAGAAACAAATTTCTCGGGTGTCGTTTTATACCTTATAACGCTTTATTCTTTATTAAACCTCAACTCCGCCTTAAAGAGGTCCCCGTCTACCGTGAGGCCGAAATATCCTTTCATAAGCTCGGCAAAGCTCTTGACTATGGCAAGACCCAGGCCGCTGCCCTCGCTGTTTCGGGAAGAGTCGCCGCGGACGAATCTTTCGGTAAGCTCCTCGGGAGAAACCTTTATTCTGTCACGGGAAACGTTACGGAAAATGATGCTTACGTAGCTGCCCTTATCCTCCAGGGTAACGTAGGCTCTGGTGCCGGGCATTGAGTATTTGGTCATATTGGAGAGAAGATTATTGACGCACCTCCAAACGAGGGTTCCGTCAGCGGTTATTATTACGGGTTCGTCGGGCTTTTCGAGTATGCAATCAAGATTTGCCGCTCCCATTTTTTCCGCGTACTCACCTATTGATTGAAGAAGAAGCTCCGAAAGGTCAACCTCTTCTCTCTTTGGCTCAATGTTCCCCGTAGCGGCCTTTGAGGCCTCGGTGAGGTCGTCGAGCATCTTTTTAAGACGCTGTGACTGTCTGTCAAGAATAGCAAGATACTCCCTTGCCTGATCTGTGGGCAACTCTTCCTTTTTGAGAAGGTCAACGTAATTTATAATTGAGGTTAGAGGGGTCTTTACGTCGTGGGAAACGTTGGTGATAAGCTCGGTTTTGAGCCTTTCGCTCTTCATACGTTCCTCAACGGCAAGGCTTATGCTCTGATTTATCATATTCAGGTCGGATGCTACCTTTCGGTAATCCCCCGTAAGGCCGAAAGTTTCGGTCTTTTTATCAAGATTGCCCCTTGCCAGCGCATCGGCGCCCTTGCGGACGTGCTTAAGCTGAAAGGCTCCCCAAAGGACGAGGCAAAAGATAAGAAAGCAGGAGAAAAAGGACACGAGGACAGTCATAGACCAGTCGTATCGAAATCCCCAATGGCAAATGAAAATAAAGGCCAGCAGTCCGCCCCAAAGTAAGGCCGTGCGCCATACGACGCTCAATTTATAAGCGCCCTTGCCTATAGATGAAAACAGGTAATAAATAAGGGTGGTCTTTATAAATGAACGATTTTTAAGCCTTGCAACGGTGGTGGAGAAGAAGGTGACGAATGAGGTATAAAAAAGCACAGCCACCGCCAAAGCTCCCAAAAGTATAATAAAGATAAGGTTTGATGCAGAGTAATCCACAAGGTCGTGAATAAGCGTCAGCAGGGCTATTCCCACGCCTGCGGGGATAAGGGAAATAAGAGCAGAAATTCCCCAGGGCATACGGTCAAAGAGGTTGAGATAAAGCTCTCCGCCCCTTCTTCCAACACCCGAAAAAAGGATGATAAGGCAGGCAAACAGCCCTATATAGCCAAGTATTCCCAGAGCCACGACGTTGCCCTTAAGGTAGCTCATAAAGTTATAAAAGCTGTTGGCAAGACCGTAGGCGGAGGTGGAAGAAACCTCGGTATCTACCCAATAATCTATGCGGAAGTCAAGATTGGTAAGGTCGGCGTCGGTAAGGGCCGTACCGTTCTGCCAATAATTAAGCTCATGCTCGAATAGGGTCTCACCCGTTTTGATAACGTAGGTCAGATTTGCGTACTTTACGTCCAAATAAAGCTCCTTATCGGGCAGGGATTCGAAATTACTGAAAACCCGAGTATCCCCAAGGTCGGTTAAAAGGCTTACGGTATAATAAAAGCCCGAGGGATAGTCGTCCCTATGGTAATCGTAATACGCCACCTTTCCCTCGGTATAGGAAGAGTAGTCAAGATTAAATCTGATAAGCTCTATGCCAAGCTCGTCGGTAATAAGCTCAAATTCGTAAGAGTCGGTAAAGGTATCGGGCATAGACTCAAAATATCCCATACCGGCCATATATATCCCCGTAAGGGTACAGAATGCGGCAAGAAGGAAAAACACAAGCCCCAAAAATCCGCAAAGAAGCTTAACACCCAAAGAAGCAGTTTTTTTCATTACTCATTCTCCTTTCCGTCAACCTTATATCCTCTGCCCCAAACCACCTTTACAAAGGTGGGGTTTGAGGCGTCGTATTCTATCTTTTCACGCAGGTGGCGTATGTGTACGGGTACTGTGTTTTCCGCACCGTAAGGGCTGTCGCCCCACACTCCCACGTATATTTCCTTCAGACTCATTACCTTGCCCCTGTTGACCATAAGAAATTTGAGTATATCAAACTCGGTAGGGGTCAAGGCTATGGGCTCGCCGTCGCGAGTCACCGTCTTTTTGGAGTCGTCAAGCTCCAGAGCGCCCAATCTGTAAAGGTCGCTCCTCTCCACCCTGCTGCCGAGGCTGGTGTATCGGCGAAGGTGGGATTTTACTCTGGCCAGAAGCTCCACGGGATTAAAGGGCTTTGTAACGTAATCGTCGCCACCAAGCTCAAGCCCCAATATTTTATCCGTATCCTCGCTTTTGGCGCTTAAAAATATTACGGGCAGGTTGCAGCCCATTTCACGGAGCCTCATAACCGTCGTGATACCGTCCATTACAGGCATCATAACGTCCATAAGGATAAGGGATATATCGGAGTTTTGCTCTAAAATGTCAAGAGCTTCCTTTCCGTTTTGGGCGGCAAGGGTGGAATACCCTGCCCCCGACAGGTATATTTCAAGGGCTTTTACTATGTCCTTTTCATCGTCGCAAATAAGTATCTTGCTCATAGCTTCTTTTCCTTTACTCGTTATGCCTATATTATATCACACAAATCATTAAGAAGAAAGTTACCAAATCATTAAGAATTTATTAAGCATTAACAGTATACCACTTTTTTGTTGATATTTCAAGAGGTTTTTCCACCTCAAACTCCTTGACATCAAAGGCAAAATATGCTATAATACATTATTATAGTAGAATGCCATAGAATGGCCTGAAGGAACAGATTATGAAGAACTGGCTTGGAATAGATATAGGCACCACTTCCCTTAAGGCGGCGGTGTTTGACAGCGAGGGCAACTGCCTCGCCTCCCATACCGAAGATTATACCCTCATAACCGAAAACGGCCTTATAGAATTTGAGGCCGAGGAGTATTGGAATATCACCCTTAAATCAATCAAGGCCGTAACCGAGGACGCGGGGCTTACCGTATCGGGTATTGCCGTAGACACCCAGGGCGAAACAATGATACTCACCGACGAAGAGGGCAACCCTCTCCGCAGAGCCATTGTGTGGCTTGACAACAGAGCCGAAGAAGAGGCCGCCGAGATAGAGAAGAAATTCGGCACCGAGTACGTTTACAACGTTACCGGACAGCCCGAGATAACCGCAGGCTGGCCCGCGTCAAAGCTCCTCTGGGTAAAGAAGAACGAGCCTGAGGTCTGGGCAAAAACAAAGAAGATATTCATGCTTGCCGACTACATAAACTACAAGCTGACGGGGGTATTTGCAGCAGACAAGTCTATGCAGTCCTCCACCATATATTTTGAGCTTAAAGGCGGTAAGTGGTGGAAGGAAATGATGGACTTTATCGGTATTGAAGAGTCTATGCTCCCCATCCTTAAGGAAAGTGCCGAGATAATCGGCCACTACAAGGGGATCCCCGTAGCTACGGGCGCCCTTGACCAGATAGCCGCCTGCGTAGGCGCGGGTATTATAGACAAGACGGCAGTAAGCGAAATGACGGGCACCACCCTTGCCGTATGCGCCGTTACCGATACCCTCCCCCCCTTTGACCCCGATTGCAAGGTCCCCTGCCATTACAGCGCCATAAAGGATAGCTACTGTCTTATCCTCTGGTCACCCACGGCGGGCATGGCCTTAAAGTGGTTTAAAAACAACTTCTGCGAAAACTTCTCCTTTAGGGAGCTTGACGAGATAGCCGAAAAGGTACCCTCGGGATGCGAGGGGCTGAAAATGGTACCCTACCTTTGCGGCTCCACCATTCCCAAGTACGACCCCAACGCAAGGGGCGAATTCACAGGAATAACCCTTGCTCACACCAGAGCCCATTTCGTCCGCGCCATTCTTGAAGCGGTGGCGGATATGCTCAAGGACAACCTTGACTATATCGGCTTTGAGGGTGAGGAGATACGCTCCATGGGCGGCGGTGCTTTAAGCCCCCTCTGGTGCAACATAAAGGCTGAAAAGACAGGCAAACGAATCACTACCCTCAAATGCAAAGAAACCGCCTGCCTTGGTTCCGCAATCCTTGCGGCAGTGGCCGTGGGCGAGTTTGAGAGCGTGGCCGACGCCTGCAAAAAGCTTGTTAAAACAGATAAATCATATCAATAACATATCCGACATAGAAAGGAACTAACATCATGGAGCAGAACATTCACGCAAAGATAGCCTTCGTGGGCTTTGGCGAAGTTAACACCCCCAGAGAAGTTCTGGTAGAAAAGTGCAAGGCCGCGGTTGAGGAGCTTCAGGCCGCAAACGCCGAGGTAAACGTTATCACCTACCCCGTAACCGACAAGCCCGACGAATCGGAAATAAGAGAAGCAATCAACATGCTGAGAGTTATGTCCTCCACCTACGACTCGGTAGTTATCTGTATCGCAGGTTGGATACCCTCCCATGCAGTTACCAAAATAACAGAGCAGATAAAGGACAAGCCCATGGTGCTGTGGGGTCTTTGCGGCGAGGTTAAGAACGGCAAGATCCGTACCACCGCCGACCAGGCAGGTACCACCGCCCTCCGCTACACCTTCAGCGAGCTTGGTTATACCTTTAAATATTTCTACAACATTATCGGCAAGCCCTCCAGAGCTAACGATATAGTTGAATGGTGTAAGGCCGCTACCGTTGCCGCCGAGCTCCGTAAGACCAAGGTTGGTATGATGGGCTACAGAGATATGAATCTCTGGGGCACCCTTTACGACGGCCTCTCCCTCAAAAAGAAGGTTGGCGTTGAAATAGAGACCTTTGAAATGCTTGAGGTTAAGCAGAGATTTGACGCTATCTCCGCCGAAGAAAAGAGAACTACCGCCGAAAACCTTATTGAAAAGGAATGGAAGTTCACCTCTCCCGCTAATCCCTCCGCTATGCACACAGCCGCAGGCTACTACATGGCAGTAAGAGATATTATCAACGAAAGAGGCTACGAAGCCGTATCCCTCAAGGACGTTGACGGTATGAAGAAGCTTCTCGGCTTCCCTCCCGCACCTATCTTTATGCTCCTTGCAAATAACGAAAGCGTATGCACCGTACCCGAAAACGACTCCCTCGGCGCCGTTACTCAGGTTATGATGAAGTACCTTACAGGCCAGTGCTCCTACTACCTTGAATTCTACGAGTTCATGGAAGACAGAGTTTTAGCAGGCGTTCCCGACTACGTTCCTGCAGAGGTTACCGACGGCCCCGTCACCATTATGCCCGCCGCATTCGGTGAGCTTGATCAGGGTCTTCTTTGCGTATCCAAAGTTAAGCCCGGCGACCTTACCATGTGCCGTCTGGGTTACGTTAACGGCAAGTACGTTATGC
>JAZSCR010000009.1:0-6371 GCA_045530715.1 Eubacteriales bacterium | reverse complement strand
CCTTTAATCATTACCGTGGAAGCCGATAAACTTAATTCTATAGTATCCAGAAAAGAATTTCTTTACTCCCTTGGCTTTGATATTGACGAATTCGGTGACGATGCAATAGCTATTCGCGCGATACCCAATATTCTCAATCAGGCACAGGCAGAAAGCGTTCTTTGCAATTTTGCGGACACACTTACGGATAGTAAGACTTTCGTTGACGCCGAGCTTATGGACGAATTCTTATACGATATAGCCTGCAAGGCCTCTATTAGAGCAGGGGCTGAATCGTCTGAAACAGAACTCAAGGCTTTAGCTGATGAGTATATGCGAAACAGAGATACTCTTAGCTACTGTCCCCACGGACGTCCCGTTATGATCACCCTGACCAAAAACAGTATTGAGAAAAACTTTAAAAGACTGGTCTGATATGCAAAAAAATAAAGTACTCGTAATATGCGGCCCTACCGGGGTCGGAAAAACAACTTTATCAGTATTCCTTGCAAAAAGAATCAACGGAGAAATAATCTCGGCCGATTCTATGCAGATATATAAGGGTATGGATATAGGTACGGCAAAGGTCACAGTGCAAGAAAAGGCAGATATACCCCACTACTTAATAGACATAAAAAATCCTTCCGAAACTTATTCTCTTTCAGATTATCTTGCCGACGTAAACACGGTGGTAAGTGATGTTTTAGCGAGAGGTAGATTACCAATAATAGTCGGTGGAACCGGGCTATATATATCTTCATTTGTGGATAATATCACCCTTATGGAAGAGGCAGAGATAGACCTTGAATACAGGGAAGAACTAAAGGAATATGCCCTTAAAAACGGCAATGCGGCTTTAAAGGAATTACTTAAGGAAATCGACCCCGAAAGCTATGAAAGATTGGCCGAAAATGATACCAAACGTATTATCCGGGCACTTGAAGTATACAAGGCAACGGGAAAAACCATCGGGGAACAGAACGCTCTGTCAAAGGCAGTTCCTTCGGAATACGATTTTACAATTATTGGACTTACTTGCGCCGACAGGGCGATACTCTACGACAGGATCAATAGGCGTGTTGACAGAATGATTGATGACGGCTTTATTGATGAGGTTAAAGCTTTAAATCTCGACTGTTGCAGTAATACGGCAAAACAGGCCATAGGTTATAAACAAATTAACTCCTATTTAAAAGGGGAATGCACTCTTGATGATGCCCTGGAAAGCATTAAGATGGAGAGTAGAAGATACGCAAAAAGGCAACTGACATGGTTCAGAAGAGATAAACGCATAATCTGGTTTAATACCGACGAAGAAAACATTGCTCAAATATCCGATAAAATCGTGCCACTTATTAATACCTAACACCAAACATTTAAAATTTTTATACGGGACTGTATAATATGAAAAACATTGAAAAATCCCCCTTAGATTCCCGAAAACTGTCTAAAATAATAGTTGCGGTCGTCATTATCGTAATGGCGTTCTATCTCACTATTAATTTGTTTACGGGACTATGGGTCGAGAAAATCGAAACAGAATATCTTGAAAGCTATACTTACAGTAATTACGCTGAAGTATACGGTATTGCCCTTCGTGAAGAATCTCTTGTAGTCGCAGACAGGGATTACAAAAACATTCTGTATAAAGTAAGCGATGGCGACAGGGTAGCAAAGTCAAGCGTAATAGCTTCTTGTAATGAGGTTCTCATTTCAAATGAAGATAATGCAAAACTTAAAATATTGGAAAGCCGTATCGGTCAGATAACCGAAAGCACAAAGTCGTCAATATCTCTTGACCTACCCTCAATCGAATCCAATATTTTAGTCAGCATTAATGAGCTTCTCTATGCGATGGAATCAAACGACATATCCACGGCACTTGACTATGCGGATTCCCTGCACGTATATTTTAATCAGAAAAGTATAAAGCTTAACGGAAATGCTTATTATCTTGATGCTTTGGCGGGATACGAGGATGACAAAGAAGCACTTTTGTCCTCATACAACACAGAGGAACACCAGATACTATCGCCCTATGCAGGATATTTTGATACCGATTATGACGGATACGAATATCTGGATCCCAACGATTACAAAGAATTCACTGTCAATTCATATAATGCTTTAATTCAGTCTGAAGCAAAAGAACTACCAAACAGATACATAGGAAAAGTAGAGTTAAGCCCCAGTTGGTACTATTACTGTATAGCAGATACGGCAAGCCTTCCCAGTTTATCAGTAGGTCAGAAACTCACCCTTGAATTTGAGTTTGACCATATTGGAACGGCAAGCATAACTTTCTACGTATCATACATTTCAAGAAGTGTAGACGGTAAAACGGCACTACGCTTGCGAAGCGATACAATAAGCAACGAAATCTTCTCTCTGCGAAAGACAGGAGCCCATATAATAACCTCAAATTACAGCGGATATAGGGTACCCAGCGATGCCTTGAGAGTAGTTGACGGAAAAGACGGCATTTACGTTCTTTCTGCTAAAAGAGTAGTGTTTAAACCCGTAAATATTCTTTACGCCACCGAAGATTTCGCCATTGTTGAATCTGCCGTAACGACGGGCTCAAAGATACTTGCAGAAAAAGATGCAGTTATAATCGGAGGAAAGGAGCTGTACGACGGAAAAATAGTTCAACAGTAACTTTTTTCTTAGAATATGCTTACACCCGAATTTGAAGATATAAAAAAAAGAATAGAAAACGCAAGGGGAGAGGCCGGCCTTGCCGAATCAGTTAAGATAGTCGGCGTAGTAAAGTATCAGTCAATTGAGGATGCGAACGCTCTTATTTCGCAAGGCGGTATTACAGATATAGCTGAAAACTATGTGCAAGCGCTCACAGAACGTTCCCATATGTTTCTGCCCGCAACAAGACATCTTATCGGACACCTGCAAACCAATAAGGTTAAACAGGCATTGGCCGTAGCAGACGTAATTCAATCGGTTGATTCTGTAAAGCTGCTCAAAGAGCTTGAAAAGCAGGCATCAAAACTTGAAAAATCCGTGGATGTGCTCTTTCAGGTAAACATTGCAAAGGAAGAGGCTAAAACGGGTATTTTTGAAGAAAACCTCGACGAACTCTTTCTTGTGGCCACTGAAATGCCTCACATAAGGGTAAAAGGGCTTATGTCTATAATGCCAATTGAAACAAAATTGTTATATTATCAAAAAATGTATGCTCTATTCCTTGACAAACGCAACTATTTAGTGCATAATATATGTAGTGATAATATTTCTATGGACTACCTGTCCATGGGAATGAGTAATGACTACGAAACTGCCGTAAGATGCGGCTCCAATATGGTGCGTCTTGGCAGGTGCCTTTTTCAGTAAATCAATATACACCAAATACACACTAACAAACGAAAGGAATAACCACTATGGCATTCGAAGCTTTCAAGAAAATTTTAGACCCCCAGATCGACGACGAGCAGGATTACATTGAAGAAGAAATGGAAGACGACGGTTACGTTTCTGACGGCGTTTCCAGAGTAAAGCCTAAGTTTGTACTCAAAAAGCCCGTCGACAGAACCGAGCTTGCTGAGATAGCGCAGGATCTTATGCAGGATAAAGTAGTTATCCTTAACCTTGATAATATCAATAAGGTTGAGACCCGCAGATATCTTGACTTCCTTCAGGGAACCATTTTTGCACTCAGAGGCGAGATAAGAAAACTTTCCGACGATACATATATGTTTATTCCCGGAAAAGTTGATATAAACGGGGATATACTTGAAGATGTCGAAAAGCTCCTCTGATAACTCTTCCTTTGAAAAAGAGGACAGGCTCTTTATTTCAAAGATAAAGGAGCTTGAGGATCGCGCCTATTATACGGATCGCCCTATTTTTACCGATTTCCTTGATACCCGCGAACAGGCTCTCGCGGAAAGCCGTATTGGTCCAAACGCTGTGTTTTTCGGCGGGTATGACGATGCGGAAAGACGAATGATAGGGTTTATGCCCGGATATGAGGCGGAGTTTCCCATTACAGTGCTGTCTATTACTGTAGCGGAAGGCGCCGCTCCATTAGAGCATAGAGCCGTTTTGGGAAGCATTATGGCATTGGGAATAGATAGGTCGGTAATGGGTGATATTCTTATTACTGACAAACACAAAGCCATAATTTTTATCAAATCCGATTTTTTCAATTATTTTGACTCCAACCTTTTAAAGATTGGCAGAGATAATTGCAGTATATCCATAGCAACGGCAGGAGACTTATGCATAGAACGAAAAACCTCAGTATTTTCAGTTTCTATAGCGTCTTTACGTCTTGATTGCGTTGTTGCAGCCGCAGCAAAGACTTCGAGAGAAAAAGCCGTAGTCCTGATTAAATCTAAAAAGGTCTTTCTCAACAGACAAGAAACCTGCGACCCTTCAAAATCAGTAAAAGAAGGAGATCAGATTGTTATCAGAGGCTTAGGAAAATTTAATCTCAAAGCTATTACGGGGACAACCCGAAAAGGCCGAATATCGGCAGAAATAGAGAAATATATTTGAAGATAATACATCACAATGCAAAGGAGCGACTATAATGATCACACCTAAAGAAATCGAAACAAAAGTATTTTCCAGAGCTAAGACCGGTGGCTACAGACCCGAAGAGGTTGATAGCTTTCTTGACGAGATACTTCTCAGCTACACTAAGCTTCTTAACGAAAGAGAACAGCTCAACAAAAAGGTAGCAAGCCTTACCAACAAGCTTGAAGCTGCTAAAGAAGAGCAGGATCAGTGGAAGAATACTATTCTTAACACCCAGAAGAGCTACAACGACGTTATGCAGACCGCAAAGAAAAAGGCTGACAAGCTCGTTTATGAAGCTCAGGATTATGCTAAGAAACTGATTCAGTCTGCTCAGGAAGAAGCAGAAAACCAGAAGAATATCAAGGAAACTCTGGCTAATGAGGTTGAAGACTTTAAGACAAAGCTCCTTTCTATTTATCAGAGCCATGTAAAGCTTATTTCCGGTATTCCTGTAATCAAGAAGGAGATCGCTGAATCTGACTCCAAGACCCTTGAAGTTCTCAAGGCTGCTACTGCTGACGTTGAGGACAGAGTTGAGGTTATTGAAGAACCCGTTGTTGAAGAGTCCGTACCTGTTGTTGAGGCAGCTCCCGTTGCAGAACCCGTTGTTGAGGAAGTTGCACCCGTTGTTGAAGAACCCGCAGAAGACCTTTCTGTTACCAGAGTAATCGAAGGTACCAGAGCTCAGCGTTTTGCAGACTTCGCTCGCGAAGAAGAGCCCGCAAAGCCCGCTACCAGAGCAACCCGTGCATTTGCTAATCTCGTTGAAGAAGATGATGACGACGATGATGACGA
This sequence comes from Eubacteriales bacterium, assembly GCA_045530715.1. Taxonomy (GTDB): domain Bacteria; phylum Bacillota; class Clostridia; order Oscillospirales; family UBA644; genus JAZQLP01. Next base: position 1,058 of record JAZSCR010000009.1, on the reverse strand, counting down.
TGACGATAAAGTAAGCGGCCTTTTTGAGAATAAGAAATCCAAGCTTTTCGGCGGAAAAAAGAAGTCTCTCGGAATCTTCGGCAAAAAGAAAGTGTCGGATGATGACGACGATGATTACGATGATCACGATTATGACGACGACGATTACGATGATGATGACGACGAATAATCTTTTCGTTGCAGTTATTACCAGATGAGAAAACCGAGTTTAAATTACCGTCAGCTCCTTTACGTTGTAATCATAGCGGTTGTTGTGGCATTAGATTTAGTGTCAAAGCATTTGACAGTAAAGTATCTTAAGCCTATCGGCACGTTTAAGATAATTGACGGCGTATTCCAGTTGTCTTACAGACAAAATACGGGAGCGGCGTTCAGTATACTTGAAGGACAGCAATTATTTTTCATAATCACTACGGGAATCTTGTTGCTGATCATAGCCTATTTGTTAGTTGCCAACGTTGTACAAAGCTTCCCCGCAGCATGCGCTTTAGCTTGCGTTTTCGGCGGTGGTGTGGGCAACCTTATTGATAGGATAAACACAGGCTACGTAGTTGATATGTTTGACTTCTGTCTGATTAATTTTGCCGTATTCAACGTTGCTGATATTTTCATAACCTGCGGTTCGATTCTTTTTATTCTAATATATATTTTCTATAAGGGAGATATGTTAAAATGGAAATAATCGTCGAATCGAGCGGTTCACGAATAGACAAATATATGTCCGAACGAGTCGATATGACTCGTTCGGCCGTTTGTGTTTTAATTGAAAAGGGTGCAGTTACAGTTAACGGTATAGTAATCAAGAAAAATTATACCGTAAAAGAAGGCGACATCATCTCCTTTGAAAAACCCGAGCCCGAGGATTATACCGCAAAGCCCGAAGATATACCATTGGATATCGTATATGAGGACGAGCATCTCTTGGTTGTCAATAAGCCCCAGGATATGGTTGTACACCCTGCAGCCGGAAATAAAGAGGGAACTCTTGTAAACGCTCTTTTAGCCCATTGTAAAGATAGTCTGTCGGGTATTAATGGCGTTATACGCCCCGGAATAGT
>JAZSCR010000043.1:0-1617 GCA_045530715.1 Eubacteriales bacterium | reverse complement strand
TCTTTAATTAAGGTATAAAGATAGCCCGTGTGCAAAAAGCACACGGGCTGATTTTTTTTACCTATTGACAAACTGCAAAGATTTATTGTATAATTATAATAGAAAAAAATACGAGGAAAGAGGTGTTCTTTATGAAGAGGTTTCTAAAACACGCGCTTTGGGTCATTCCCGTTTTGGCGGTAATTTGCGTGATCGTCTTTTATATTTATTGCGGCGCAATGCGGCCGCTGAAGGAAACGGTTACCTTTTGCACCGAGGACGGCAAAACTCTTACGGTACACCTTGACCTTGAATATAATTACCTTGAGGATACGGGAGGCACTATTACCTACGGAGATATGACGGTAGAGGCTTATTCTCAAAAAGAATTTGACCTGATTCCTGAATTCGGCGTTCCTCGTTTTACCTTTTTCAAAAGCTCGCCGAACCATGCTTTTGCAGAGTCCTTAACGCTGGAGCTTAAGAAAACTGAAGATAAATATCTTTATTCGTTGGTCGTTTTTTCGGAATACCTCGGCACGGAAACGACCGTAACCGAGAACGGCGGAACCCATCGCAGCGGCCTCAGTTATTTCGGTCCGGCAACTACTGGAGAAGAGGCCACCCAAGTTTTGTGGCAAATGTACGGCCCCGAGGACGATCAGTAAAATAAAAAAAAGCAAGCCGAAAGGCTTGCTTTTTTTCTCTTTTAGTGTGTATCTCTAAATACTATATCATCCTCGTTGACCTCAGGCGTTTCCACGGGAGTTGCAACGTGCTTTACCAGAACGGGATAGATAACGAAGTTGTTAAAGAAGTTGCAGGCTCCGAAGGGGAGAGTTAGGATTATGGCCAGAGAAGAGGGCCAGGTTATAAAGCACACGGCAATAACGGCAAGGTTTACGAGTATCATAAGAATATTCGGGCCAAGCTTATACATACCCAAAATGATACTGTTGCGAATGAGGTCTTTGAGCTTAAGGTCAAAGGATACCATCATGGGGAATATGTAGAAGTTAGCGCAAATAAATATATATCCCACCCAAAGAAGTACGAATACTGCTACGGTGCGAAGCCAGCCGGGGACTTCCATTCCTGTGCCTGTCCAGGCAAAGAATGCGTAAACCGAAAGGGCTATAAGAGCCGCGTTTATCAGCTCTATCACTATACCCTTAAGGAAGTGCTCCTTTGCTTTAGCGAAAAAGTCGGCAAACATATCCACCGGCTTACCCTGGGAGAGATTTCTCATAACGTAGGTAAATCCTGCGGTGGCAGGGCCTATGGTTATAATGGGAGCGCATGCAAAAAGATAAACGACGTTAAGAACGATTATCTTCCAGAAATTTCGGCCGAAGGCCTTGAAAAATCTTACGATTCCGGGGGCCTGAGCTTCGGTCTTGCTGACGCCTTTACCTTCCTTTGTATAGTTGAATAGCTTCATTTTTCGCCGTTCCTTTCTTTTAGTGAAACACGTATCCACCAACGAAGTGTCCGTAAATGGTCACTACGCCCCCTATAAGCAGAGCAAATAGGGTGGATTTGATATATTTTGGGATAGAGAAGTCGTTTATGGGTAGATATTGGCTTTTGGGTTCAGTTATTATTCCCAGCCTTTGGAGGGTAAAAAAGGATGCCCTT
>JAZSCR010000098.1:0-8933 GCA_045530715.1 Eubacteriales bacterium | reverse complement strand
ATATCCATGCTCACCGAAGCCCCCCAGAACAGATACCCCATAACCACCTATATTGCGGAACACGATATGAGTATCGTGGCCGATGCCATAAAGCGAGAGGTATACCGAGGCGGCCAGTGCTTCTACCTGTATAACAAGGTGGAAACCATCTACAAGGTGGCCTCCGAAATAGAAAAGGCCACGGGCGTAAGGGTATCCGTAGCCCACGGCAAGATGTCAAAATCGGAAATAGCCGACGTATGGCAGGAGCTTGTGGACGGAGAGACCGACGTTCTTGTCTGCACCACCATAATCGAAACGGGCGTAGACGTCCCCAACTGTAACACCCTCATAGTTGAAGATGCCGACAAGCTTGGCCTTTCACAGCTCCATCAGATAAGAGGCCGCGTAGGCAGAACCAACAAGCGCGCCTACGCATACTTCCTGTACCGTAAGGGAAAGACCCTCTCCGAGGACGCGTACAAGCGACTTATGACCATAAGAGAGTTTACCGAATTCGGCTCGGGCTTAAAGATTGCCATGCGCGACCTTGAGATCAGAGGCGCGGGCGATATTCTGGGCGCAGAGCAAAGCGGTCATATGCTGTCGGTAGGCTACGATATGTATATGCAGCTCCTTGAAGAGGCGGTGGGCGAAAAGAGAGGCATACTCAAGCCAAAGACCCAATGCCGCATAGAGTTGAAGGTTTCGGCCTACATCCCCGACTCCTATATAAAGAGCGCCGATACCCGTATAGAGATATACAAGCTTATCGCCGCCATAGAAAACGAGGCCGACAAGTCGGACGTTATCGACGAACTTATAGACAGATTCGGAGATCCGCCCAAGGAAGTAATGAATCTTCTGGAGATAACCATGCTCCGAGTTATGGGCGCGGAAAGCGGAGTTACGGAAGTAACCCAGAAGGACAATACCCTCCTGTTTATGCTTGAAAAGGAACCCGAAATGCCCTTTATTGCGGAGGTAACCGCAAACTATCCCCCCAGAAGCATACTTTTCAGCGCGGGCACAAGACCCTACTTCTCCCTTAAGACTGACTCTGCCACCCTTATGGCTGATGCGAAAAAATTGCTGAATATTTTACAATTAAGTTCCCAATCTCATATAAATTAATGCTATCATATGAGTATAATAATTAAAATCTTTTACCGACGGCTCTACCGTCGGGGAAACGGAAATACTATGAAATTTACAAAGATTCTTGCCCTCTGTCTGGCGGCAGTATTCGTACTTGCTATGCTGGCAGCCTGTGCAGATACATCCTACGTAATGACCGTGGGAGAGAAAAAATACCCCGTAGGCCCCTTCGCTTTCTACGCATACCTTACCCGCGACACCTACGATATGCAGTATTATTACTACTACAATACCCGTCTTACCGACGTACTTAATACCGAGCTTTCCGACGGCACCAAGGTTTATCAAACCGTAAATCAGTACGTTGAAGACCAGTATCTTAACCATATCGTTATAAGCGAAAAGTTTGAGGAGCTGGGTCTTTCCCTCACCGAGGAGCAGAAGGCCGAGATAGAGGCAAACTACAAGGCAGGATATGTTGAGCAATACGGCGCCGACCTTACTACCATACTTGAAACCCTTCAGCTTACCGAAGAAGAGATGAAGGATATGATAGCCCTTAGCTACAAGTCCGAGGCCATAGTAAACCACTACTTTGGCGAGGGCGGACAGTATGAGGTTCTCGACTCGGAAATGAGAAGCTATTTTACCGAAAACTACGCAAGATTCAAGTACGTTATCCTTGACAAAAAGGACGAAGACGGCAATACCCTCACCACAGATAAGCTTCTTGCCCAGTACGACAAGGCAAAGGCTGCCCTTGCCGCCCTTGAAGCAGGCAGAGCCATTGAGGACGTTATAGTTGAGTATTCTGACGACTACGTTACCGAAAACGAACTTCCCGCCGACGCCAAGGACGAGGACAAGGCCACAGCAGAAGCCCAAAACAAGACTATGACCGTGGACGGCGTTATTACCGATAAAGCCGGTATCTTTGACGAAACCTACTACTCTTATTACGGCTCCACCCTTGACTCCGAAATAGTCAACTGGGTATTCGCCGCAGAGATTGGCGAGTTCGAGCTCAAAGAGCTTGACGGCGCGTATATGGTTATTCAGAAGTTCGACGTAACCGAAAACGAAGAACATTACCAAGCCCGCAAGAGCTCCGTATTCTCCGCCATTACCGAATCCCAGCGCTCCACCCTCTTCTCCCAGTGGATGGGCGAGCTTTCCTACACCTTTAATGAAAACGCTCGTAACCTCTACGACGTAAGAGGGCTTGAACCCCTGTTTATTTCCTTTGACGAATAAGAATTATGGGAGGACATATGTTTTCTCTTTTCATGTCATATGCGGTAGCGCCTTCCGTTATTAAGGCCATGTACCTTTTGTTTCTTATCCCCGTAATAATGGCCATAGTTGCCGTTATTGTGATAAAGAAATCAAAAAAAGCCGCCGAGAAGCGTTTTGCTTACGACGACGAAATGGCAAGTAAGCGCCAAAAAGAAATCGACGCAGAAAAGGCTCTGGACGACGATTTCGGCGATTCCTGGCACATACATAGTGAAGATAAATAAAATAAATATCCACCCGCACTGCGGGTGGATACTTTTTTTATCTTCTTATTCGGCTAAATCAAGGTTTTTGCAGTTAGAAATAAGGTAGTCCTCTCCGCCGGAAACTATCTTGTTTCTGCGGATGGTAACGTTTTCCGAATCCCTAACCATTATGCCCTTGGGAGAATAGGGGCAGTCAATGAGGTTATCCTCAATAAGAATGTTCTTAATGGGAGTACCCTTAGGCTCTTTGGTGTCTACCTTTATTTCAACACCGCCCCAACGGCAGTATACCATACGGTTTCTGCGAATAACTATATCGCTACTGCTGATACCCTCTCTCCAGGATCTTTCGGGAGCAACCTCAACGGCCATACCGTCAACCTGAAGGAAGTTGTTATTTTCAATAAGTACCCCTCTGTTTTTGCAGAGAATACTGCGGGCAAGGTGGTTTCTAAAGCTACAGTATACAACCTCAAGTCGGGGAACCTGAGACACGTTGGAAAGGAAGTAGTTTTCCGTATCTGTGGGAAGCTCGCCGTCCACAACAATCTCCGAATACATCTCGTCGAAGTGAGGAACTACAGCCAGAACCTTATATGTTCTTACAAATTCAAGGGACTCATTTTCAACAAGCTCAAGGGTATCTCCAACGTCGGGATAGTCAAGGCTCTGAGGATGGGTTCCGTCGGGAGCCTCGGTAAACATCTGACAGGTGTTGCCCTTAACCTCTCTCATTGTATGATAATAGGTATGAACGTTTGTGCCGTCGTCACCGTGGCCTTCAAAGGTACAGTACTCAAATCTGATAGTACCTCTGCAGGATACGAAGTGGGTAGCGTCGGTATTGGTGGAATGGGGCTCACCTACGGCGGGCATTACGCGGAAGCCGCTGAGGAGAATATTTTCGGCTCTGTGGCCAAGAATACCCATACCCGAATGACAGTGTACCGTAACGTCCTTAATAACTGTGTTCTTTGCATCCCCGATAAATATGGCGGGACGGAAATGGAAGGTATGTACCACAGCTAAATGGAGGCCTACGACCTCGGGGCCGCCACCCTTTCTTACCTTAACGCGAAGGGTCTGGGGAGCGATAAGCTCCATATCCTTCATCGCAAGTCTGACTCTGGGCTTGTCTTTTACGTTCATAAACTCGAACACGTTATGATCCTTATGAACGAAGGCAACTCTGGGACAGGGAATGTTTCCGTGAATGGGATATTCATCGGGGAATTTAAGAGTGGCATACTCGGTGTCGCACTCTATTACCTCGCCCACACTGTAGGGCTTACGCTTATAATCTATGGTAAGGCCCTTAACGGTAATATTGGAGCAGTTTCTTACAGAAATTATCTCCATAAATCCGTCCATAAGGAAGGTTACGCCGTAGGCTTCAACGGTGGCGTTCTCCACCCCGTCAAAGTCAAGACCGCGGGAATATTCAAACTTGGGATTGAACATGGTAGGCTGGGGGTTACGGCCGTATTTGCCCTCCATACACTCGTTCATTATCTTGGTTGCAAGAGGATTGGTTAATTCATACACCCCCGGCTCTATGTAGAGGGTTGAACCGGGATTTTTGCGGAGATATTCAGCCGCAAGGGTCAAAGCGCCTTGATTATCGGAGGCCTTTGCTCTGAAATCGGAAAAATTAACTCTGTTTGCCATAAGAGATAATCCTTTCTTAAAAATCATTTCCTGATTAATATACCAAAAAAAAGAGATTTTGTCAAGTAAAAAGACAAAAAAGTTCCTTGACAAAGACTTTGGCCTGTGATAAAATGTACTTAAATAAATATATACGAGGTAAGATCCTATGAGAAAGTTTTTTTCGCTCCTTCTTGCATCCACATTACTCCTTTCGGCGGTAGCCTGCGGTGGCGACCAAGCCCCCAAAAAAGAACCCGTACCCGAAAGCCTTAAAATACTGGCCGTTGGCAACAGCTTTTCCGACGATGCTATGGAATATCTCTATCAGATGCTTGAAGAAGCGGGTGTAAAGGAGATAGTTCTGGGCAACCTTTTTTACGCAGGCTGCAGCCTTGAACAGCACCTTGATTTTGCAACCAACGATAAGCCCAAATACGAATACAGAAAGAATATTGACGGTGAATGGAAGCCCACCGAAAACTACATACTTTGCAACGCCGTATTTGACGAGGAATGGGATTACATAACCTTCCAGCAGACCTCAAAGACCTGCGGCCTTGAAGAAAGCTACGCGCCTCTGACAGAGCTTATCAACTATATACAATCTCTTGAGGTAAAGGCAAAATTCGTATGGCACGCAACCTGGGCTTATCAGCAGGACAGCACCCATAAGGCCTTCCCCAACTACGACAAAAGTCAGCAGAAGATGTACGATATGACAATAAACTGTCTCACCACCCAGATAGAAACCGAGAACAGAATTGACTTCGTTATCCCCTGCACCACCTCGGTACAGAACGCAAGAACTTCCTTTATGGGCGATACCCTTACCCGTGACGGATACCACCTTGACAAGAATATAGGTCGCTACATAGCAGCCCTCACCTGGTGTTGCGCCTTTACCGGTGTGTCTGCAACCGATATAACCTATAATCCAAACCCCGAAATTATAAGTGAGTCTATGCTTGCCGCCGCACAGGAGGCCGTAAACAACGCAATAAAGACCCCCAAGGCCGTTACCCCCTCCACCGTTACCGAGGGACTTGATTACAGATTTTAATTTAATAAAAAATTGACCTGCCGATTGGCAGGTCTTTTTTTATCTTTTAATATATCTTTCTACCGAGAGCAACGCCCATTACCGAGGCCATCATAAGACCTCTTGTCCACCCGCTGGAGTCGCCCAGACAGTGGAGATTTGCAACGTTGGTATTAAGGTCGGCATCCATCTTTACCTTATTGGAATAGAACTTAAGCTCAGGTGAATAAAGAAGGGTTTCCTGGGATGCAAAGCCGGGAATTGCCATATCAACTGCCTGAATGAAGTTGATAATGTTGAGCATAGCTCTGTAAGGCATAGCGGCGGTTATGTCGCCAGCCACAGCATCGGGAAGGGTGGGCTTAACGTTGGAGTGGGCAAGTTCCTTCTGCCAGGTTCTCTTACCGTCAAGAATATCGCCGTAACGCTGTACCAAAATGTGACCCGAGGCCAGCATATTGGTTATTTCGCCAACCTTCTGGGCGTAAGCTATGGGCTGATTGAAGGGCTCGCTGAAGTTATGGGAGCAAAGGATTGCAAGGTTGGTGTTGTCCGACTTACGTTCCTTATATGAATGGCCGTTAACAACGGCAAGGTTGTTGTCGTAGTTTTCTTGGCTTACAAATCCGCCGGGGTTCTGACAGAAGGTACGAACCTTATTCTTGAAGGGCTTGGGATAACCGATAAGCTTAGACTCGTAAAGCACCTGATTTACGAATTCCATAACCTCGTTTCTTACCTCAACGCGGACACCGATATCAACGGTACCGGGCTTATGGGCAATACCGTGAGCCACGCAGAGCTTGTCAAGCCAATCAGCACCTCTTCTGCCAGTAGCAACAACCGTCTTACCTGCAAGGTACTCAGTTTCGGCACCCTCTCTGCCGGTGGAATCTCTCTGGGCAATAATTGCACCAAGACATACCCCGTCCTTTATAATAAGGTCTCTGCATTCAGCGCCGAAAAGTATCTCTACGCCGTGGTCTACAAGGTAATGCTGAATATCCCCGTAAAGCTGCTGGGCCTTTTCTGTACCCAGGTGACGGATAGGACAGTCAACAAGCTTAAGGCTTGCCTTTATGGCTCTCTGACGGATAACCCTTATCTTTTCGGGATCTGAAACGCCCTCAACGTGGGTGTCTGCGCCGAATTCAAGATATATTCCGTCGGTATATGCAATAAGATCCTCGGCGTTCATCTCGCCGATAAGCTCGGGGAAATCGCCGCCTACCTCGGGAGAAAGGGAGAGCTTACCGTCGGAGAATGCGCCTGCACCCGAAAAGCCGGTGGTGATATGACAGTAGGGCTTGCAGTTAACGCAAACCTTGGTTTTTTCTTTGGGGCAGTGACGCTTTTCAACGGGCTGACCCTTTTCAACGATAACTATTTTCTTGGTGGTGCCTTTTCTTATCATTTCAAGGGCAGTAAATATACCCGCAGGGCCCGCACCGATTATAAGAACGTCGGTTTTCATATCTAACTCCTTTTTAGGATAAACAAATTCAAGTAGTTTACATTATATTATAGCATCTTTTGTCACATTTGTCAAGAGTGTAAAAAGAGAGAACTCTTCCCCATTAAAAATCGGAAGAGTTCCATTTTTTCAAGCTCTTTATTCTTTTTCTGTAATCGGGCATGGCCTTTAAAACAATATCGTAAAAAGCCCTGCCGTGATTCATTTCTTTCAGGTGGGCAAGCTCGTGAACGATTACCGCGTCCTGCTCTTTATCCGAAAAGTGGGCAAGGATAACCGAATAGGATATCTCCCCTTTTGAGTTGCAGGAGCCGAACCGCTTTTCCGCAGAAGAGAGGCGTATTTTATTTGGCTTTACTCCCATTATATCCGCCCAATAAAGGGTGCGCTGGGAAAGACTCTCCAGAGCATCTTTCCTTTTCCTTCTCCCCTCGGCAGTGGAGGAAGAATACTCCTCTTTGAGGGCGTTTATTCCCTTCTGCCGTTCCATTCGGCTTTCTATCCACCCCTCGTTTTTTGCAATAAAGTCCTTTATAATCAAGCTTTTCATTAAGTAAGGGGCTTTTACAAGGACTTGCAGGTCTTTGGTCACCGAAAGGGAAAGGCTTTTCCTGCGGGAACGCTCTATAATTACGGAGAAGTTCATATCACACAATTACAGCGCCGAGAATCTTGGCTTGGGATTTGTGAAGACTCTTCAGGGCTTTTCTGTAAGCGCCGTAAGGGGTAACCTTGGGTTTTACGATAAGGAGAACGCCACAGTCGTCAGTAAGAGCCTCGGTATTTACCTCGCCGCTCATAGCGTACACTACGGTGTCAAAGCCTTCGCTGTCAAAACTCACATCTTCGCCCGCAGACATAAAAAAGAGATTTTCCATATCGGTAGGACACACGTTAAGGGTATCCGAGGGGTTACAGTTTACAAAGAGCACCTTTTTTGAAGAAGAAAGCCCCATTGCAATAAGAAGTGCCACCCTGGACGAGTCCTCTTTTTCGGAAGGCGCGGCAACGATTATACGGGAAAGATTTTCATCTATATTATTTAAAAGCTCTGCAACTGCAGAAGCAACTTTTGTGCTTACTGCAGGGGTTTTTATGCAATTTTCTTCGGGAGTTTCAGCCTTTACAAAAATCTCTACGGGGTCCTGAGCCACCTCTTCCGCAGCCTCAACTTCCTGCTCTTCAACGACCTCTGCTTCGGGAGCTTCTTCAGCCTCAACCTCGATTTCGGGCTCTTCGACAACCTCTTCAGGAGGCTCCTTAGGAAATTCTTCAGAAGGCTCCTTAGGAAATTCTTCAGAAGGCTCTTTGGGAAATTCTTCAAAAGGCTCTTCTTCCTCTACGGGTTCTTGAGAAGGTGTAATCTTCACCTCGGCAGGAGCATTTTGAGGAATAACGATAATGCCGTCTATATGGGAAGAACGCTTCTTTTCGGGTTCTCTATTTTCGGGAATAACCAGTATGTCTTCCTCTTTTTTAGTGGCCGCTTGGATAATCATATCGTCAAGTATCTGTGCAAGTCTTTCAGACTCTATCATACCGGAGGAAGACTCCGATACCACATTTTCAGTCTTATCTGTCATGCCTTTGCCTCCTCTTCTTCAGCCTCTGTCAAAACGCCAACCACAGGAATGGCCGCAGTACGGCGAAATTCCTTTTCTGATCTGACCTTGCCAAGGGTAAGGCCATTGAAGATACCAACTATTATAATAATAGCAAAGATCAGAAGGGCGAAAAACAGGACGTAAGGGGTAATATCCTCTCTGGAAAGGGTGGTGGGAACGGAGGGCGAAGAAAGAACCCTTATAATGCCGCCTTGGGCAGCATAGAAATACGCTGCCGACTCAAGGGCGGTCTGTACTATATAATAGGAAGTAAGGGCGTTTGCCGTTCTTACCCCAAGGGTAATACTGCCGTCGGCATCAACCGAGGTTTTTAATATATCTTTAAGTGCATTGGGGGAAACAACTCCACCCTTTTGAGCATAGGCCTCCGAAACGTGCTCGTAAAAAGCCGCCGTAGAAACTATTTCAAGCCCGCCCTGATTTTCGGGAACAAATCGGCTCTCTGAAAGATATCCCATGGGGACGACGTTTGCCAAAATCACATAGGATATCATGGCCACGGCCAATGCCAATGCAATAGCAAGAGGCAGAATCTTTGCCGTACTTATAAGGGTGTTTAGAAGTAT
>JAZSCR010000207.1:0-4428 GCA_045530715.1 Eubacteriales bacterium | reverse complement strand
TTACAAAGGAAAACAAACCTAAAATATACGCATTTTTAGTCCGCAAGGGCTATAGCGGCAGACAAATATCCGCCGCTATGCACACCTTTGATAACGATTATATCATCGAGGATGACTATGAATAACGGTATACGTACAGTCGGAGTGGTTTCTCTTGGCTGCGCAAAAAACAAGGTAGACTGCGAGATAATGCTTAAGCTTCTCGTGGATGCGGGATATGAACTTTGCAACGTTTACGAAGAATGCGATGCAATAATCATAAACACCTGCGGTTTCATTAAAGAGGCAAAAGAGGAAGCTCTTGACAATATCTTTGAGGCCGCCGCATACAAGAAAGCAGGCCTGAAAAAGCTTATCGTAACTGGCTGTCTTGTTCAAAGATACGCTGACGAGATAAAGGCTCTTATTCCTGAGGTTGATGCTATTATAAGCGTAAAAGGCTTTGACAGAATATGCCAAGCCCTTGAGTCGGATATTACCGAAATATCCGTACCTCTCACCGAGCCTCACCCCGAAGGAGAAAGACTTCTTACAACAGACAACTATTCTGTATATCTAAAAATAGCCGAAGGATGCTCTAACCGTTGCTCCTACTGCGCTATCCCATATATCAGAGGCGACTTTATGCCCAGAACAAAGGAGAGCATTCTTGCAGAGGCTAAAAAGCTGGCCGACGACGGTGCCGTGGAAATAAACCTCATAGCCCAGGATCTTACCCGCCATCCCGACCTTATAGACATAATCAAGGGTATTGCGGCCATAGACTCTGTTAAATGGATAAGACTCCTTTACCTTTATCCCGATGAGATAACCGACGAGCTTATCGAGGTTATGGCCACTGAAGAAAAGGTTGTAAAGTATATTGACCTTCCTCTCCAGCACGCTTCGGGCTCCATTCTTAAAAGAATGAACCGTCGCGGCAAAAACAGCGACTATACCCGCTTGATTAAGAAGATGCGTAAAAGGATGCCCGACCTCACTCTCCGCACCACCTTTATCGTAGGCTTCCCAGGAGAAACAAGAGCAGATTTTGAAGAGCTGGTTGATTTTGTTGAAAAAATAAAGTTTGACAATATGGGCGCTTTTGCATACTCTGCCGAGGACGGAACTCCCGCCGCTTCATTCTGCGGCCAAATATCCGAAAGAACAAAGGCTCGCCGTTTGGAAAGACTTATGACTACACAGTACGGCATAGTTCAGGATGCCGCCCAAAGGCAGATAGGAAAGACTCTTACAGTTCTCTGCGAGGGCATGAACGAAGACGGTCTTTACAAAGGCCGTTCCCAGTATCAGGCTCCTGAAGTTGACGGCAACGTTTACTTCTCCTCCGAAGAGTTATGTATCCCCGGTAATTTCTACGAGGTCAAAATAGAATCAAACGAGCACTACGACCTTTACGGAAGTAAAATATAAGAAAGGGCACTTCTATGAAAAACGTTCCCAATATTCTATGCCTTATCCGCATAGCTCTTATCCCCTTTATACTTGTATTTCTTATTCCCAACGCCCTTACAGCACCCATGGCCCTTCACCTAAAGCTTCTCATTGCAGGCATCATTTTCGGTGTGGCCATGCTTACCGACCTTTTTGACGGTATGATAGCAAGGAAATACGATGCCGTAACCAATTTCGGGAAATTTATCGACCCCATAGCCGATAAGCTTCTGGTAATATGCGTTATGATGGCATTCGTAGATATGGAGCTTATCTCCTCTATACCCGTAATAATCATTCTTGCAAGAGAGTTTCTCGTAACCGGTCTCCGTCTTGCCGCCGCAGGTAAAAACGTAGTAGTTGCCGCAAATATATGGGGAAAGGCAAAAACAATGACCCAGGGAATATCCCTCGGCGTGTCATTTGCAGTCCTTTGGATAGCTGCCCTCCTCTCCCCCGAAGTAACGGTAGCTAATGCCGCCCTCACTCCCGTTCCCGCAATTCTTTCTTGGCTCTGTGCCGCAGTGACTGCGGTTTCCGCAATTTCCTACTATATGCAGTGCAAGGAATACATTAAATAAGCCTACAACTACCGAAAGGATAAGATATAATGTTACTTTATAATTCCATGACAAACAGGAAAGAGGAATTTATTCCCCATTCCGATACAGTAAAAATATACGCCTGCGGCCCCACAGTGTACGATTATTTCCATATCGGTAACGGCCGCGCATTTATGGTATACGACGTTCTTCGCCGCTATCTTGAATTCAAAGGCTACAAGGTTAAGTTCGTTCAGAACTTTACCGATATTGACGATAAGATGATAAACCGCGCCAACAGAGAAGGTATTACCGTAAAAGAGTTGGCCGACAGATTTATCGCAGAGTATTACACCGATGCCGACGGCCTTAACGTTAAAAGAGCTGACGTTAACCCCAAGGCAACGGAAAACATGGCTAACATAATATCCATGGTTGAAACCCTCATAGAAAAGGGGCACGCCTATGAAAACAACGGTAGCGTATACTTCAGAGTACACTCCTTTAAAGAATACGGCAAGCTTTTCAAGCAGTCCATTGAAGACCTTGAAGCAGGCGCAAGAATAGACGTTGACGAAACCAAGGAAAACAAGCTTGACTTCGCCCTTTGGAAGGCTACAAAGCCCGGAGAGCCTGCTTGGGAATCTCCCTGGGGCCTTGGCCGTCCCGGCTGGCATATTGAGTGCTCAGCTATGGCAAAGGAATACCTTGGCGATACCATAGACATCCACGGCGGCGGAAGCGACCTTAAGTTCCCCCACCACGAAAACGAAATCGCCCAGTCCGAATGTGCCAACGGCTGCACCTTCTCCCAGTTCTGGTTCCACCTTGGATTTGTAAACATCAACAACGAAAAGATGTCTAAATCTAAGAACAACTTCTTTACCGTAAGAGATCTTGCCAAGATATACGGCTACGAGCCCTTGAGATACTTTGCAATCTCCGGCCACTACAGAATGCCCGTAAACTACGAGCCCGCCGTAATCGAACAGGCAAGAGCTTCCCTTGACAGACTTTACAACTGCGCAGATAACCTTGACTTCCTTTGTGCAAACGCACAGACAAAGGACGCTACCGCAGAAGAAAAAGCAGTCCTTTCAGGCCTTTCAGAATACAAGGCAAAGTTCATTGAAGCTATGGACGACGACCTCAACACCGCAAACGGTCTTTCTGTAATATTTGACCTTGTAAGAGATATCAACCGTGCCGCCGCAGAAGGCATCCACTCCGAAGAATTCCTCACCTCCGCAAAGGGTTACCTTATGGAGCTTTGCTCCGTTCTCGGTCTCCTCTACAATCAGGGCAAAAAGGCCGATGACGGCGAAGCCGCAGAAATAGAGAAGCTTATCGAGGAACGTCAGGCTGCAAGAAAGGCCAAGGACTTCAAACGCGCCGACGAAATCCGCGACGGACTTAAAGCAAAGGGTATTATTCTTGAAGATACCCCCAACGGAGTTAAATGGAAGAGAGCATAACTTCCTAATCAAACCTTAAGAGAGTAACGAGTTATGAAAAACTTTCCTCTCACACAGATAAAGGGAATAGGCGAAAAACGAGCAAAGGTTTTTGCGAAGTTAGGCATCTATACCCTTTACGATCTGTTAAATTATTTTCCAAGAAATTATATCGATATGACCCGTCCGACTCCCATATGCTCACTCGTGAGCGGTGAGTCGGCCGTGGTCGTCGGCAAAGTATGTTCTCCCGTCACCGAAAAACGCGTGAGGGGAGATATGCTTATATATACCTTTTCGGTAACAGATGCCGACCCCAACATTGACGACGGCCATCCCTCCCCTACAGACACAGTGCGCGTGACCCTTTTTAACCGTAAGTTCCTTGCCGCGTCTATTAAAGAGGGACAAGAACTGACCCTGATAGGCAAAGCAGTAGGCTTAGGTTTTTTTAAAGAACTGTCATCGCCAACCATTTTTACCGGAAAACAGGAAGGCCTTCGCCCCCAATATCCCCTCACCAAAGATATAACCCAGCAAATGATATACGCTCCCGTAAAAACACTTTTTGATACGGGAAAGAGTCTTATTGCCCAAGTTATCCCCGAAAACCTTCCTTCCGAAATAATAGAAAAGTTCGGGCTTATATCCAGAACGGAAGCATACGAAAAAATACATTTCCCCACAACTTGGGATGACGTTTTACAAGCCCGTAAAAGGCTTGGGTTCGAGGAGCTGTTTATATTCCGTCTTGGCCTTTCGGTACTGAAAAGAAAGCATACCGTGGGCAAAGCCACTAAAATAACACCTCAACCTATGGAAGCGATAGGAAAGTTATTTTCCTTTGAGTTGACCCCTGCACAGCAAAAGTCGATAACAGAGGCTGCTACCGATATGGCAGGAGCTATTCCCATGGCCAGACTTGTTCAGGGTGACGTTGGAAGCGGTAAGACCGCCGTTGCCGCCGCTTTGTGCTATAACGCAATTAAAAGCGGTTG
>JAZSCR010000167.1:0-16392 GCA_045530715.1 Eubacteriales bacterium | reverse complement strand
CCACGGACAATCAGTAACCAAGTTAATTTAATTTTGAAATACGCAGTGATTTTTGGCAGTAGCAGAGGCCCAAAAAGCTTTTGAGATTCTGTTACTGACAAAAGTAAAAATACGCTGCGTGGAAAGGAAAAAAACATGGATATTTATGCAAACCACAGAGTGTTTGAAACCACTCTCGCAGGCAGACCCCTCGTTATCGAAACCGGTAAGTTCGCAGGTCTTGCCAACGCAAACTGTATCGTAAGATACGGTGAGACCACCGTTTCCGTTACCGTTACCGCATCCAAGCAGCCCAGAGACGGCATCGACTTCTTCCCCTTAGCAGTTGACTACGAGGAGAAGCTCTATTCCGTAGGTAAGATCCCCGGCAGCTTCCTTAAGAGAGAGGGCAGACCCTCCGAGCACGCCATCCTTGCCTCCAGAATGATCGACCGTCCCATCCGTCCTCTCTTCCCCAAGGATATGAGAAACGACGTCGTAGTAAGCGTAATGCTTCTCTCCGTTGACGGCGACAACTCCCCCGAGGTTGCAGGTATGATAGGTACCTCCGTAGCCCTCTCCATTTCCGATATTCCCTGGCACGGCCCCGTAGGATGCGTGATCCTCGGCTACGTTGACGGCGAATACGTTATCAACCCCACTCTCGCTCAGAGAGAAAAGTCCCAGATGTCCGTTACCGTTGACGGTACCGCTGACAAGATCGTTATGATCGAAGCAGGCGCAAACCAGATCCCCGAGGACGTTATGTACGAAGGTATCGTTTACGCACATCAGGAAATCAAGAAGCTGGTTGAATTCATCCAGGGTATTCAGGATGAGATCGGCAAGCCCAAGTTCACCTATGAATCCGCCGCCGTTGACGAGACCCTCTACAACGACGTTAAGGAATACTGTGCAGACGCCCTTCGCAAGGCTCTCTGCCACGAAGACAAGGAAGAAAGAGATGCTGAAATAGCTCTCGTTACCGCTGACGTTAACGAGCATTTTGCTGAACAGTATCCCGATTCCGCCGCCGCTATCGGCGAAGCTCTCTACAAGGCTCAGAAGGCCATTGTAAGAAGCATGATAATCAACGAGCATAAGCGTGTTGACGGCAGAGGCCTTGAGGACATCCGTCCCCTCTACGGTGAGGTTGGCCTTATTCCCAGAGTACACGGTTCCGGTCTTTTCTCCAGAGGACAGACTCAGGTTCTTACCATTGCTACCCTCGGCATGATCACCGATAAGCAGCTGCTTGACGGCGTTGACGAGGACGTAAGCAAGAGATATATGCACCACTACAACATGCCCGGCTACTCCGTAGGCGAGGCAAAGGCTGCAAGAAGCCCCGGCCGTCGTGAGATCGGTCACGGTGCCCTTGCTGAAAGATCTCTTGAGCCCGTAATTCCCTCCGAGGATGAATTCCCCTACGCTATCAGACTCGTATCCGAGGTTCTTTCCTCCAACGGTTCCACCTCCCAGGGTTCCGTTTGCGGTTCCACCCTTGCTCTTATGGACGCAGGCGTTCCCATTAAGGCTCCCGTTGCAGGTATCTCCTGCGGTCTTGTAACCGACGGCGACGATTGGATCACCATGGTTGACATTCAGGGTCTTGAAGACTTCTTCGGCGATATGGACTTCAAGGTAGCAGGTACCAAGCAGGGTATCACCTCCATTCAGATGGATATTAAGGTTGAAGGTCTTTCCTATGAAATAATCAAGAAGGCCTTTGAGCAGACCAAGGTTGGCAGAGATCACATTATCGATGAGATAATTCTCAAGGCTATTCCCGCTCCCCGTAAGGAGCTTAGCGAGTTTGCTCCCAAGATCACCGGTATTCTTATCCCCACCGATAAGATCCGTGAGGTTATCGGCTCCGGCGGTAAGGTTATCCAGAAGATCACCGCAGTTACCGGCGCCAAGATAGACATTGAGGACGACGGCAGAGTTTATATCTCTTACGTTGACAAGAAGGCAGGCGAAGCCGCCCTCTCCATCATCACCACCATCGTTGACGGTCCTCAGGTTGGCGCTCTTTACAAGGGCAGAGTTTCCGAAACCAGACCCGACCTCGGCGCTTTCGTTGAGATCGCTCCCGGTAAGGACGGCCTTTGCCACATCTCCCAGCTTGACGACAGAAGAGTTGAAAAGACTGAAGACGTCGTTAACGTTGGCGATGAGATCTGGGTTAAGGTTCTCGACTACAATACCCAGACCGGCAAGATAAGACTTTCCAGAAAAGAAGCTCTCAAGGATCTTGCGGCTCAGAAAAAGGACGAAGAATAAAAGTCAAGGGGTGCCGTAAATCGGCACCCTTTTTTGTACTTATATATGGAAGAAAGAAGGGAAAACCCATGACAAGCAGCGAGCTTTTTGATATGGCGGTTGCCGCCAGAGAGAATTCCTATTCCCCCTATTCGGGCTTCCGCGTAGGCGCGGCACTCCTTACTGCCGATGGCAACGTTTATACCGGATGTAACATTGAAAACGCCGCCTTCACCCCCACGGTTTGTGCCGAAAGGGTGGCCATATTCAAGGCCGTAAGCAATGGCGAGACCGAGTTTAGGCAGATAGCCGTTGCAGGCGGCTCTGAAGAGGTTGCCGACGGGGTATTCCCCTGCGGTGTTTGCAGGCAGGTCATGGTAGAATTCTGTGACTCCGACTTTGTAATTACCGTAAAAGAGGGCGGGGAAGTAAAGGACTACACCCTTGCGGAAATACTGCCCCATTCATTTTCGGGCGACGACCTGTAAAAAATAATATACGGAGGAACTTCAAATGAAGACTCTTAAGGAAAAAATCCTTGCAAAAGAAAAAATAGTAGGTACCCACGTTCAGCTTTCAGACCCCGCAATCTGCGAAATCGTAGGCAGACTTGGTTACGATTATATTTGGGTAGACCTTGAGCATACATATATGTCTTATAAGGACCTGCTCTGTCACATCAGCGCCGCACACAATGCGGGAACTCCCGTTATCGTCAGAGTTCCCCAGAACGACTTTTCTGTAACCAAAAAGGTTATGGAAATGGGCCCTGACGGCATAATCTTCCCCATGATAACCTCCGTCGAGCAGGCCAGGGAGCTTATCTCATACACCCTTTATCCCCCCTACGGTAACAGAGGCTTTGGCCCCATGGGTGCTGTTGGCTACGGATATTACGACACCGATGAGTATCTTGGTGACGGCCATCTCAACAAGACCTGCCGCTTTATTCAGATAGAGCATAAGGCCGCCGTTGACTGCCTTGACGAGCTTGCAAAGATCGAGCATATTGACGGGTACATCTTTGGCCCCTTCGACCTTTCGGGCTCTGTAAACAAGATAGGTAAGGTTAAGGACCCCGAGGTCATCTCCCTTATGAAGCACACCGTAGAGGTTCTCCATAAGGCGGGCAAGTACGTTGGCCTCTCCATCGGTGCCCACGACGAGGAAAATCTGAAGTTCTGGTCCGATCTGGGAATTGATATGCTTTCTTCCCATTCCGACCACGCAAGTATCTTTGAATCCCTCCGCGAGACTCTGGCAATTCTCAATAAAGTACATAAAAACAGATAACAAAGGAAAAAGAGCCATGACTGACAGACTCAAGCAGAATTTATATACCAAAAAGCCCCTCCGCTTCGGCGCGGACAGAAAGTTCAGAATACTCATGCTTTCCGATATACAGGAATCCCTCACCTACGACCCCCGTACCCTCACGGCTATGGATAAGATAGTTGAGGCGGCAAAACCCGACCTTGTGGTTCTGGGCGGCGACAACGAAAACGGCAAGAAGTTTGAAACAAAAGAGCAGTTCAAGGCTTACCTTGACATCTTTGCAGCTCCCATGGAGAGCCGCAAGATCCCCTGGGCTCACGTTTTCGGTAACCACGACTACGACCCTCCCGTTACAGCTATGGAAAAGCAGGAAGTATTTGAAAGCTTCGAATACTGCCTTTCAAAGCATACGGGTGAAGGCGTTGACGGTATAAGCAACTTCGTCCTTCCCGTATACTGCTCCGATTCTGAAAAAATAGCCCTTAACGTATGGGGTCTTGATTCGGGACACACTATGGAAGAGCTTCTTACCATGCACGGCGGAACTTCCGAGAACGCCTGCCCTCCCGTCCGTTCGGTAAACACCTCAAAGTGGGACGTTGTAAGATTTACCCAGCAGATGTGGTATTGGGAAAGCTCCTGTGAGATAGAAAAGCACAACGGTTCAAAGCCCGAAGGCCTTCTCGTGGTACATATCGCTCCCCATGAAATACAGCTCATCAAGGATAATCCCGACGTTTTAGGCTGTAAGGGTGAGGTTTGCGAAGGAATGAAGCTGGGCGTGTTCAATTCAGGCCTCTTCTCCACCGTTTTCCAGAGGGGAGATATACATACCATCGCCTCCGCCCACTGCCATAAAAACACCATTGAGGGCGAATATTGCGGCATAAGACTCTGCCTTGACGGTGCTATAGGCTTCTCCGCCTACGGTAAGGAAGAGAGCCGCGGCGGCCGACTCTTCGTTTACGACGAGGACGGCACCAGCGAAACCTCTCTCTTCAGAGCTATTGATTATCTGCCTGAAGAGATGCAAAGGAAAAATGAAGACTGATGACTGACAGACTTAAGCATAATCTTTACACAAAAGTGCCCCTTAAATTCGGCCCCGACGGGAAATTCAGGGTGCTGATGATGTCGGATATGCAGGAGCATCTTAACTATAACCCCCGCACCCTCCGTACTATGGAAAAATTGATAGAGGTGGCAAAGCCCGACCTTGTGTTTCTGGGCGGCGACAACGTTAAGGGGAAGAAATTTGAAAACACCGAGCAGCTCAAAAAATTTCTTGATATATTCTCCGCACCAATGGAGAGTCGCAAGATTCCATGGGCTCACGTTTTCGGCAACCACGACTACGACCCACCCCTTCCCGCAATAGAAAAGCAGCTCGTATATGAAAAATTTGAGTATTGCCTTTCAAAGCATACGGGCGAGGGTATTGACGGCGTGACCAATTTCGTTCTTCCCGTATACTGCTCTGACTCGGATAAGATAGCCCTTAATGTTTGGGGACTTGACTCGGGTCATCTTATGGATGAGCTTTTGGCCATGCACGGCGACGTTCACGAAGACGCCTGCCCTCCCGTCCGTTCGGTAAATATCTCAAAGTACGACGTGGTAAGATTTACCCAGCAGATGTGGTATTGGGAAAGCTCCCGTGAAATAGAAGAATACAACGGCTCCCGTCCCGAGGGGCTGATGATAGTACATATCGCTCCCCACGAAATACAGCTTATAAAGGACAATCCCGAGGTTCTTGGCTGTAGGGGTGAGGTCTGTGAGAATATGAAGCTGGGAGTATTCAATTCCGGCCTCTTCTCCACCGTATTCCAGCGTGGTGACGTTCACACCATCGCTTCCGCACACTGTCATAAAAACACCATCGAGGGTGAATATTGCGGCATAAGACTCTGTCTTGACGGCGCCATAGGCTTTTCCTGCTACGGAAAAGAAGAAAGCAGGGGCGCCCGACTCTTCGTTTACGACGAGGACGGTACCAGCGAGACCCTTTTCCTCAGCGCTATGGATTATTTACCCGAAGATACCTTAAAGGACTGAAGACCCATGACCGACAGACTTAAGCATAATTTATATACGAAGGTACCCCTGCGATTCGGCAAGGACGGAAAGTTCCGCGTGCTGATGATGTCGGATATCCAGGAAACTCTGGACTACGACGTCCGCTCCTTTGCGGCTATGGACGGCCTTATTGAGGAGCATAAGCCCGACTTTGTGATGCTTGGCGGAGATAACGCCAGCACCAAGAGGTTTACCGTACCCGAGGAGATGTACGCATATCTTGAGTATTTTGCCTCTCCTATGGAAAAGAGGGGTATTCCTTGGGCTCACGTTTACGGTAATCACGACCATGACCCACCCCTTGACGACTTGCTCCAGCAGTTGGAGTACGAGAAGTTCCCCCATTGTGTGTCAAAGCACACCGACCCCGACGTTGACGGCATAACCAACTTCGTTCTGCCTGTCCGTGAACAGGACAGCGACGAAATTGCCCTTGCAATATGGGGACTTGACTGCGGCACCTGGGAGACCCATGCACAACTTATTGCCCTCCACGGACAGACCTATCCCAAGGTACTGCCCAAGGTAAGACCCGAGCCCTCCAACAACCGCGACGTGGTGAGATTTACCCAGCAGATGTGGTATTGGAAGAGCTCCTGCGAGCTTGAGGAGTACTGCGGTAGAAAAGTTCCCGGCATGATGGTGGTACATATTGCTCCCCATGAAATGCAGCTTATAAAGGATAACCCTGAGGAGCTTGGGCTCAAAGGAGTTGCCGAGGAAAGGCTGAAGCTGGGGCTGTTCAACTCCGGCCTCTTCTCCACCGTATTTCAGAGGGGAGATATAAAGGTCATAGCCTCGGGACATACCCACGAAAGCAATATGGAAGGGGAGTACTGCGGTATAAAAATGACCCTTGACGCTTCCGTTGGATACACCTGCTACGGCAGGGACGACACCCGTGGCGGTCGAATATTTGACTTCAATGTGGACGGCACCTTTGAAACTTATACGGTTTCTTCGGCACCTTACATCACTCCCGATATCGCCCACGGCCCCAGAGAACAGTTGCCGTACCTTATAGAACACGGCGGACTGAAGATATAGTTTTATTCGCCGCTACACGGCGAGTTATATTGTTTCGTAGCAAACAGTAAAGGCACCCCGAAGGGTGCCTTGATTTTTTTTATTCAATTATAACCGAGAATCCTTCTTTTCTGGGCTTGGGGGCGGGGAGGGGACCGTCGGAATATCCCAGAATAAGATTGCCTATGCCCTTGTATGAATCGGGAACACCCCAGGAACGGGCAAGGTCGCGCCCCTCGGGGGTGTCGAACATCTGTCCTGCGCGGTGTATCCAGCAGGAGGCAAGACCGAGAGAATGGGCGGCGTTGAGCATGTTGCCCATGGCCAAAGATCCGTCCTCAAGGTAGGTGTAGCGGGCCGTATCGGCAAAGACCACGATAACCACGGGGGCGCCGTAGAAGGGGTCCTTATCAGCACCCATAACGACTGCATTCATTTTGGAAAGGCGGTCACGGAGCTCTTTATTCTTGACCACTACGGCCATGGTATTCTGGGAGTTCATTCCCGTGGGGGCGTATCTGCCTGCATCGAGAATGAGGGATATGTCTTCGTTGGAGGGTATTTTATCGGTGTACTGTCTGACGCTTCTTCGTTCAAGAAGAGTCTTAATCGTTTCGTTCATATGATTTCCTTTCTACTGTACTTCTGCTGATTTAAACTGCGCCTTGTAGAGGCCGTAATATCTTCCCTTTTGAGCCATAAGCTCGTCGTGGGTGCCTCGCTCGGATATTATGCCGTTTTCAAGCACGGCTATGCAGTCGGCGTTTTCTATGGTTGAGAGTCGGTGGGCGATAACGAAGCAGGTCTTGCCCTCCATAAGCTTGAGCATTGCCGCCTGAATAAGCCTTTCGGTACGGGTGTCAACGTTTGAGGTGGCCTCGTCGAGGATAAGCATGGGCGCGTCAAGGAGCATGGCTCTGGCAATGGTTAGGAGCTGCTTCTGACCCTTGGAGATATTGGTGCCGCCATCCTTGAGGATAGTGTCGTAGCCTTGGGGGAGTGACTCGATAAAGGAGTCTATTTTGGCCGCCTTCGCCGCCTGCTTTACCCTTTCGGGGGAGATGGATTCGTTGCCGTAGGTGAGGTTGTTGTAGACCGTGTCCTCAAAGAGCCAGGTGTCCTGAAGCACCATTGAGAATGCGGAGCGAAGGGATGCTCTGGTGAGGGTGGATATGTCCTGTCCGTCCACGGTGATAAGGCCCGATTGTGGGTCGTAGAATCTCATAAGAAGGTTGATTACGGTGGTTTTTCCCGCACCCGTGGGTCCTACTATTGCCACCGTCTGACCCTGCTTTGCTTCAAGGCTCAGGCCCTTTAATACGGGAGTTTCGGGGTTGTAGCCAAAGTGTACATCCTTGAGTACAACGTTACCCTTTACACCTTCCAGAACCTTTGCATCGGGTGCGTCGGGGGCTTCCTCTTCCACGTCCATAAGCCTGAACACCCTTTCGGCGGAGGCCAGGGCGGACTGAATTTCGCTGAAGATGTTGGCAAACTCGTTTATGGGGCCGGAGAACTTTCTCGAATAAAGAACGAAGGCGCCCACGTCACCCACCGAGATGCCGCCCGCCATATAAAGAATGGCTCCAAAGGCGCTTACAAGGGCAAGGGTGATGTTGTTGATAAAGTTCACGCCGGGGCCTGTGGAGGCGGAAAATCTATCGGCGTAATAGTTTGAGTAGCAGGCTTCCTCGTTGTGGAAGTCGAATTTTTTATTGAATATCTTTTCTCTGCCGTAGACCTTGAGGGTCTTAAGACCACCCGTCATTTCCTCTGCAAAGCCGTTCATTATACCCAGCTTTTCGGAGCGCTTTTTATACATTGGGCGCACCTTTTTACTGCGGTAGGCGGTAAATATCACCGAGGCGGGAATGGTTACAAGGAACACCAGCACCAAAACGGGGGATATGGATACCATCATTACAAAGGAGAATACCACCGTCATAACGCTGGTAAATATCTGCACAAGGTCGTTAGAGAGGGATGCGTTGATATTGTCTATATCGTAGGAGAGTACGCTTAAAATATCCCCCACCTGGCGGTTGTCGTAAAAGGATACGGGGAGGCGCATAAGATGGGCGAAAAGGTCTTTTCTCATATGGTAGACGGTGTCACGGCTGATTCTGACCATTATTACCGACAGAACGTAGCTTAAAACCGCCGAAACCGCGTAGCAAATAAGCATTATCGTGGTGTATTCGAACACCTTGGGGAAGTCTACCTTGCCTTGGCCAAACTCGATAGCGTCTATGGCGTAGCCTGAAAGCTTGGGCCCGTAGAGGGCAAGAGCGTTGCCCGTAAGGCTTAAAATTACCGCTAAAATAAGGAGCCATTTGCTCTTTTTAAGGTATGCCCACAGTCTTTTGATAATAACGGTGGGGCGAGCCTTTGGTCTTTCGAAGGCGCCGCCCGTGGCTTTTCCCTGAATGTTTCTTGCCATAGGTCAGTCCTCCATATCACTCATTTGTATGCGGGCTATCTCGCAGTAGTCGGGGCAGTTTTGAATAAGCTCCCCGTGAGTTCCCATGCCTGTTACCATACCGTCGTCAAGGACGAGGATAAGGTCGGCATCCTTTACCGAGCTGACTCTTTGGGCTACGATTATCTTGGTGGAGTTAATACCCCCAAGCTCCTGCCTTAAGGCCGCGTCGGTCTTATAGTCAAGGGCGGAGGATGAGTCGTCAAGGATAAGTATTTCGGGTTCTCCCGCAATGGCTCTGGCTATGAGAAGCCTCTGCTTTTGGCCGCCGCTGAGGTCCTGACCCTTGGGGGCTATGGTACCTTCAAATCCGCCCTCACGGGTGAGTATAAAGTCGGCCTGAGCGAGCCTTGCCGCCTCCTTTACCTTTTCGGGGGAAATATCTCTTTCAAAGGCTATGTTTTCTTCTATGGTGGCGGCGTAGAGGAAGTCGTTCTGGAGAGCTACGCCGAACATTGAGTGAAGCTCGTCCTTGGGAATGGAAAGGATATCCCTGCCGTTTATGAGTATTCTGCCCTTGTCGGGGTCGTAAAATCCCATAAGCAGGCGGAGAAGGGTGGATTTGCCGCTTCCCGTGGGGCCGATGATACCCAAGGTCTGGCCTTTCTTAAGGGAGAAGGATATGTTTTGGAGATTTTGTTTGCGTTTTCCGTAGGAGAAGGACACGTCCTCAAACATGATGTGGGAATCTGTCTTTTGGGAGGGAATGTCTTTGGCCTCGGCTTCTGAAGGAGCGTTGAGTATCTCTGCGATACGAAGGCCGCTGGCAGTACCCTTGGTGCACATCATGAATATACGGGAAATAACTATCATTGAGTTGAGGATAATGGTAAAATATGTAAGGAAGGCGATAAGGATACCGCTTTGCATATAGCCGCCGTTTACTCGGTAGGCTCCCACTATGATTACCAGAGTAAGGCCTGTATTGAGGATAAGGTTCATAACGGGGCTGGTTATATTCATAAGTATGCCCGCCCGTCTTTCGGTGGCTACGGCATCGGTGTTTGCGCGGTCAAACTCTTCCTTTTCGTACTCTGTCTTTGAAAGGGCCTGAATTACCCTGATGCCCGTCATACTTGCCTGTGCGCGTCTGATAAGGGCGTCAAGCTTCTTTTGGGCAAGGGTGTAGAGTCGGATACCCTTTGAGGTTACAAGCCATATAACCACCGCTATAAGGGGGAGGGTAAGGATAAGAACCGAGGTGAGTACGGGGTCGAGAACCATGGTCACGGTGATGCCGCCCAAAAGGAGAATGGGGGCGCGGACGCCGATACGCTGCATACGGTCTATCATGTTGTGGAGGTTATATGTGTCGCTGGTGATTCGGGAGATAAGGGAGGGGACGGTGAAATGGTCGGCCTGAGCGCAGGAGAGGGAGGTTATCTTTCCGAAAAGGTCACTGCGTATGGACTGGGTAATATCCCTTGAGGTGCGGGTGGACATTCTGTTTGCGGTAACGTTTGCCCACAGACAGAAAAGGGCGCAAAGAACCATAAGGCCGCCCCATATCCATATAAGGCGCATATTCTTTTGGGGAACGTGCTCGTCAATCATTACCGACAGCATCCAGGGGAGGAGAAGCTCCACCACCGTGCCCATAAATTTTATTATAAGACCCAGGGTTATTCGTCCTGCTTGGGGTTTAATGTAGCGGAAAATCGTTTTCATGTTATTCTCAGCTCTTTTGTGTAAAATAATTTAGCGTAAAGGCTTTATGCTTTACAGATGCCTAAGCATTAATTGTATTTCAATTTTACCATAAAAAGCCCCCTTTGTCAACATTTCGGTGAAGAGGGCAAAAAAAGCCCCCGACTTCGGAGAAGTCGGGGAGGGATTGCGTACTTTGCTTATAAATAATATTAACCGCCCGGGATATAGTAGAAGTCCATATTTACGACGTTGCCTTTCCCGTCAAACTCTATTTCCAACCTGCAGGGGTTCGCAGGATCAGGAAGCTCGTAACAGGTATAGGACCATTTGGTAGTTTCGGTGGCAAAGATAACGTCCCTATAGGTTTCCTTGGTTAAAATATTTATATATTCTCCGTTGCCGTCTTCGTCGCCGTAATATTCGGGATATCCCAATTTGCCGAAGACGGTTTCCTTTGTATAGGATTTTCCCTTCTCGTATCCGGTGTAGAGCTTATGTTGCTCTCTGTATTCCCAGGTGGTGTAAAAGTATTTTCCACACCCACAAAGAATAAGACTTGCCAATCCAGTTATTATGAGAAGGTAAAGAAGGAATTTTTTCATAATATCTTTTCCTTATTTATGTCGCCAGGTGCTTGAGGAGAGGAGGGCGAGAATGGGGAATATTTCAAGTCGTCCCGCCAGCATATCGAATATGAGGACCAGCTTTGAAAGGATGCTGTAGCCGCCGTAGTTGCAGGTGGCTCCCACGGCGTCAAAGCCGGGGCCGATGTTGTTAAAGCAGGCCATAACGGCGGATATGTTGGTGGTTATGGAGAAATTGTCAATGGAGATTATAATAAAGCTGGCCACCAATATCATTGCGTAGGCGGCAAAATAGGCGTTGGTGGTATCAAGGACCTTTTCGCTGAGTATCTTCTCGTTTGACCTTACCACCTGTACCTTTTTGGGGTGAATTATTTTACGGATGTTTCTTCTCAAGCTCTTGAGAAGGATAAGAACGCGGGCGCATTTAAGGCCACCGCCTGTACTTCCCGCGCAGGCTCCTATGCACATAAGGCAGAGAAGTATTCCTTTTGAAAAGGCAGGCCAGAGGTCAAAGTCTGTGGTGGCGTAGCCTGTGGTGGTTATTATACTTGAAACCTGGAAGGATGAGTGGAGAAGGCTCTCTCCCACCGAGCCGTAAATATCGTATATGTTTATGGTGATAAGTATTATAGCGGTCACTACAACGCCGATATAGAGGCGCAGTTCTTCGTCCTTGAACACCGCCTTGAACTGGCGGAGAATGATAAGGAAGTAACAGCTGAAATTTATACCGAAAAGGAACATAAACACAGTGGTTACTATCTGTATATAGGTGCTGTACTCGGCGATGCTTGAATTTTTAATTCCGAAGCCGCCCGTACCGGCGGTGCCGAACATCGTACAGAGGGCGTCAAAGAGGGGCATACCTCCTATGAGAAGGAAAATAAGGTTAAGAAGGGACAGTCCTATATATATAAGATAGAGGATAAGGGCGGTGGTTCTCATTCTGGGAACCAGCTTGCCAACGTCGGGACCGGGGGATTCGGCGCGAAGCAGGTGCATGGTAAAGCCACCCTCTTTTCCCGAGCTTGACGGAAGGGCAAGGAGAAATACAAGCACGCCCATGCCGCCCAGCCAATGGCTGAAGCTACGCCAATAAAGAAGGCCTTTGGGAAGGCTCTCAACGTCGGAGAGTATGGAGGCTCCCGTAGTGGTAAAGCCCGATACGGTTTCAAACAAAGCGTCTACAAAATTGGGAATCTCCCCCGAAATAACGAAGGGCAGACAGCCTATTATACTCAGCATTATCCAACTTACGGTAACGCAGACGAAGCCCTCCTTTGCCTGAAATATTCTGGGTGCTCCCTTGCAAAGGAGGAATAGTACCGTTTCGAGGACAATGGATAGGGCGATGGTTATAATAAATCCCTTCAGGGCGGCGGTCTCGCCGCAGAATATACTTATAAACAGGGGAGGCAGCATAAAAATTGTTTCTACTGCCATTGTCAGGGCCATAAACCGACCCATCATTCTATAGTTCATACCGTTAAACCTATTTGCCTTTATGCAAAAATATCGTTTATGTTCTGTAGGAGGCCTCGTTTGCCCGTAACCGCCACTATGGTGTCACCCTTGACAAAGACCGAGTTACCGCTGGCAATCTCGGTGTTTGCACCGTGGGTGATGCAGGCAAGAAGTACGCCTTCCTTGAGCTTGAGCTCCTTAAGGGGAACGCCGCAGTTAAGGGTACCGCTATCAACGCGGAATTCCACCGCCTCGACCTGACCGTCGGCAATGGCGTGGACGGAGATCGCCGCACCGCTTTGGTTTTTCATGGCACGGACGTATCTCACTATGGTGTTACAGGATAGCTCTCTGGGGCAGACCACACTGCCCAGGGCGAGAGAGTCGATTATATGCTGATTTTCTATACGGCTGAGCTTGGTGATTACCTGGGGTACTCCCTGATTTTGGCCGTAAAGGGATACTATCATATTAAGCTCGTCCATACCCGTCAGGGTTACAAGGGCATCGCATTTGTTAAGGCCCTCGGCGGCCAGAAGTGACTGGTCGGTACCGTCGCCGCAGATGACCGAGGCGTTGGGCAGACTTTCGGCCAGATGTCTGCATCTTTCGGGGTCCTGCTCCACTATCTGTACCGATATGCCGTCCTTCTCAAGAAGGGTGGCAAGGTAATAGCTTACCGTACCGCCGCCGCAGAGGATGACCCTCTTTACGGGACGGGTGATGATGTTGAGGTTTGTAAGAAGGGTGGTGAGGTTTTCCGTAGGGGCGGTAACGAATATTCTGTCACCCTCGCGGAGTACGAAGTCACCCTTTGGTACTATGGCCACGCCCTCGCGGAGAACGGCGCAAAGGAGAACCTTGCATTTTACCACCGTATTCAGGGCGGTAAGGGGGAGGCCGCAGAGCTTGCTGTCCCCGTCCAGACGGAGCTCAACTATCTCTGCTCTGCCCTTGGCAAAGGTGTCTCTTTTAAGGAAGCCGGGGTATTTGAGAAGACGTTCTATCTCCACGGCGGCCTTTCTTTCGGGGTTTATGGTCATGGAAAGCTCGAATATATGCCTCATTTCGGCAACCTGCTCGGCATATTCGGGGTTTCTGATTCTTGCAATGGTGTGGATTTTGGGGTTAAGGCCGTAGGCTGTGGTGCAACAGAGGAGATTTACCTCGTCCGAGCCCGTGGCGGCTATAAGAAGGTCGGCCTTCTCTGCCCCCGCCTCTCTGAGAGTGTGCATGGAGGCGCAGTTGCCCTGCACCGTCATAACGTCCTGGCTTGTCTGGGTAAGCTCCAGAGCCGAAGGGTTCTGGTCTATTACGGTTAAGTTGTGACCCTCTGCGGAAAGGTATCCCGTAAGGGTGGAGCCGACTTTACCGTCGCCTGCAATAATAATATTCATGTCTTTCTCCCATTAGAGTTTCTTAAGCATTTCTGTGAGAAGTATATATGCGTTCTTTACGTCCTGAATATGGGTCTCGCCCTTTTCCCGTTCAATGGTGAGAAATCCGTCAAAGCCCACGTCACGAAGGGCGGCCAGATATTCGGGGTATGGTACGTTACCCTGACCGAGGGGCATTTCCTTGTAGCCCTGTTCAAGCTTTATACCGTCCTTTGCATGGGTGTGGACGATAAGGTCTGAGAGTATCTTTACCCCTTCCACAGGGTCCTGACCCGACACCATAACGAAGTTTGCGGGGTCAAGGTTTATTTTTATATTGGGCGAATCCGCCTCTTTTATGATTTTGAGAAGCGCGGGTGCTTTTTCGGGGCCCGTTTCAACCGCAAAATTTACCCCGATCTCCTCGCCGTGCTTTGCAAGGGCGCGAAGGGTACGGACGGTGCTTATGTGCTTGGGGTCGGCAGGGTCTTCGGGCGTTTTTCCTATATGGGCGGTTACGATATTGGTACCAAGATCGGGGGCCATATCCATCATGGCCATTACCTTTTTTATATCTTCCTCGTTATCGTCCTTTTTGAAATATCCCGAGCCAATGTCAACGCAGAGGGCGGAAAAGATAAGGCCGTTATCTGTAACGTATTTGAGGATCTCTTTTCTTTCTTCCTTTGAAAGGGCGGGGGTGAGTTCTCCACCCGTAACGTAGGGCTGGAGCCCCTTTGCACCCATATCGCGGGCAAAAATTACCGCTTCTTTAAAGGGCATTTTTAAAGAGCTGGGCATAACGCCTATCTTCATCATAGTTATAAACCTCTTATGAATTATTATGTTCACAGTATAGCAGAAAAAAGGGTTTTTGTCAAGAAAAAAATCCCATCCTACCATGGCAGGATGGGATAAAATCAATTCTTATTCTTCGGTCATGGAAGCCTTTGCTTCTTCGATAACCTTCTGTGCTACGTTGGCGGGAGCGTCCTGATAGCGAACAAACTCAAACTCGAAGCTGCCTCTGCCTCTGGTCATGGAACGGAGGTCGATAGCGTAGGTTGCCATTTCGGATTCGGGAACCTCAGCCTCAACTATCTGCATACCGCGTTCCTCAGCGGGGTTCATACCCATAACCTGACCGCGACGCTTGTTGATATCGCCTATAACGTCACCCATGATGCTATCGGGAACGTAAACCTTAAGGGAACCAACGGGCTCGAGAATGGTGGGGTTAGCCTGCTTAAGACCGTCCTTGTAAGCGATGGAAGCGGCCATCTTGAAGGACATTTCGGAGGAGTCAACGGGGTGGTAAGAACCGTCAACCAGAGTAGCCTTGAGGCCAACTACGGGGTAGCCTGCAAGAACACCTCTCTTTGCGCTGTCCTTAAGACCCTTTTCAACTGCGGGGAAGAAGTTCTTGGGTACGGCGCCGCCGAATACCTTTTCTTCGAAGAGGAGCTCGTCGCCGTCGTAGGGTTCGAATTCGATAACAACGTCACCGAACTGGCCGTGACCGCCCGACTGCTTCTTGTGGCGTCCTCTTACGGAAACCTTCTTTCTGATGGCTTCTCTGTAAGCAACCTTGGGTTCTTCAAGGGTAACGCCTACGTTAAACTTGGTCTTGAGCTTGGAAGCGATGATGCTGAGGTGCATTTCGCCCATACCGCTGATAACCATCTGCTTGGTTTCTTTGTTGTTCTTATAGGAGAAGGTAAGGTCTTCTTCTGCAAGCTTCTGGAGACCCTGGGAGATCTTATCTTCGTCACCCTTTGCCTTGGGAGCGATAGCCATGGTAAGGCAGGGCTTGGGATATTCAATGGGTTCAACCTCAACCTTTGCGCCTGCGGCGGCAAGGAGGTCGCCTGTAGCGGCGGTCTGAAGCTTGGTCATAACGCCGATGTCACCTGCGCCAAGCTCGGTAACTTCGGTCTGGGTCTTGCCCTTGATGGTGTATATCTTGCCTATCTTTTCGGCAGCGTCCTTGTTTACGTTGTTAAGAGTCATACCGGGCTTGAGGGTACCGGCAAGAATCTTGAAGAAGGACATCTTGCCAACGAAGGGGTCGGCAACGGTCTTGAATACGTAAACTGCGGTGGGGTCGGTCTCAACGGCCTTGGGGGTGGGGATGGAGTGGGCCAGGAAGTGGAGGAGAGGCTCAAGTCCCATGAGCTTGTAGGGAGGACCTGACATAACGGGGAGGATGGTG
>JAZSCR010000138.1:0-7613 GCA_045530715.1 Eubacteriales bacterium | reverse complement strand
CGGAGGAAGAATCCGTTGAGCTTTATATTAAGGAACTGTCCGGGACGGACGTCGGAAGTGTCGGCGCCGCCCAGAGTCATCATATAAACGTCCTTTGCAATAAGAACGTTTTCTTTAACCGTAAGTATCTGTTGTTTCATTTTTCACACCTTTAAGCATCTATTGTAGAGATCGTGAGTGTGGTTTCCTCGAGAACGTCCAAGAGAGCCTTTACCGTATCAAGAGCGGTGAACATGGTCACGTTGTACTCGGTGGCTATCTGACGGATCTTGATACCGTCGTTGGAGTCTGCGCCGGGATCTCTGGTGTTGATAACGTAGGCGATATGTCCTTGGCGGAGAGCCTGAGGGATCTCATCGCTGCCCTCGCTTATTTTGGTAAGAGCGTGGGTACGTACGCCGTGCTTCTTGAGATACTCGGCAGTACCCGTGGTAGCCTCGATATTAAAGCCAAGCTGATAGAAGCGCTGAATAAGGGGCAGAGCCTCTTCTTTATCGTTATCGGCTATGGTAGCAAGTACGGTACCGTAGTTCTGGAGGTGCATACCTGCGGCCTGAAGAGCCTTATAAAGGGCTCTGTTGAGGGTCTTGTCGTAGCCGATGGCTTCACCGGTGGATTTCATTTCGGGAGAGAGGTAAGCGTCAAGTCCGCGAATCTTATTAAAGGAGAATACGGGCGCCTTAACGTAGAATCTGTCCTTTTCCTCGGGATAGATGTCGAATATACCCTGCTCCTTGAGGCTCTTACCGAGGATTACCTCGGTGGCGATATCTGCAAGGGAGTAGCCCGTAGCCTTGCTGAGGAAGGGAACGGTACGGGAAGAACGGGGGTTTACCTCTATAATAAATACGTTGTCGACCTTATCAACGATAAACTGGATATTGAACAGGCCTACTATACCAATGCCAAGACCCAGCTTCTTTGCATACTGAAGGATCACGCCCTTGACCTTATCGGAAATTGAGAAGGAGGGGTATACGGAGATGGAGTCGCCCGAGTGAACGCCCGTTCTTTCAACAAGCTCCATAATGCCGGGAACGAATACGTTACGGCCGTCGCAAATAGCGTCTATCTCAACCTCGCGGCCCTGAATGTATTTGTCCACAAGAACGGGTTTGTCCTCGTCGATCTCAACGGCGGTCTTAAGGTAGTGGCGAAGCTGGTCCTCGTTGGCAACTATCTGCATTGCCCGTCCGCCGAGAACGAAGGAAGGACGTACAAGTACGGGATAGCCGATTTCTGCAGCAGCCTTGATGCCGTCCTCTATTTTGGTCACCGCCTGGCCCTTTGCGCGGGGGATATTGAGCTCGTTGAGGAGGTTTTCAAATGCGTTTCTGTCCTCAGCCTTGTCAATAGCGGCGCAATCGGTACCGATTATCTTAACGCCTCGGTCAAAGAGGGGCTGGGCAAGATTTATTGCAGTCTGGCCGCCCAAGGACGCGATAACGCCCAGAGGCTTTTCAAACTCCACTATGTTCATAACGTCCTCGGGAGTGAGGGGCTCGAAGTAAAGCTTGTCTGCTGTGGTATAGTCGGTAGATACGGTTTCGGGGTTATTGTTAATGATAATAGCCTCGTAACCTGCGTTCTTAATGGTCATTACCGCGTGAACGGTGGAGTAGTCAAACTCAACGCCCTGACCTATACGAATAGGACCTGCGCCGAGAACTATTATCTTCTTCTTATCGGTAAGACGGGAAGCGTTTTCGCCGTTATAAGAGGAGTAGAAGTAAGGAATATAAGCTCCCGTATGGCAGGTATCAACCATCTTGAATACGGGGAAGAGATTGTTTTCCTTACGAACGTTGTAAACGTCAAGCTCCTTGCAATCCCACATACGGGCGATATACTTGTCGCTAAAGCCCATCTTCTTTGCGGCGGTAAGGATCTCGATGTCACCCTTATGAGATTTGAGGTTTTCCTCCATGTCGATAATGTTCTTTATAGCCTGGAGGAAGTATTCGGTTATTTCGGTGATCTGGTGAATCTTCTCTATGGAAACGCCATGGTAGAGAAGCTCTGCTATGGCAAAGATGTTGTCGGAACGGAATTCCTTTATGTAGTCAAGGAGTTCCTCTACGGACATATTGTCAAACTTTGAAAGGTAGAGATGGTTTGCACCGATTTCAAGGGAGCGAATACCCTTAAGAAGAGCTTCTTCGATATTGGAGCCTATACCCATTACCTCACCCGTAGCCTTCATCTGGGTACCAAGCTTGTTGGTAGCGGAGGTGAATTTATCGAAGGGGAATCTGGGAAGCTTTGCGATAACGTAATCGAGGGAGGGCTCGAAGGAAGCGTTGGTGTTTGCAATCTTTATATCTTCAAGGGCCATACCTACGGCAATCTTTGCCGTAACGCGGGCAATGGGGTAACCCGAAGCCTTGGATGCAAGGGCGGAGGAACGGGAAACTCTGGGGTTTACCCCAATGAGGTAATATTCGGAGGAGTTGGGGTTGAGGGCGAACTGAACGTTACAGCCGCCTTCTATCTTAAGCTCGCTGATGAGCTTTATGGCAGAGTCGTTGAGCATCTTTTCGTCTTCTTTGCTCAGGGTCATAATGGGAGCAACGACCACAGAGTCGCCTGTATGAACGCCTACGGGGTCTATGTTTTCCATACCGCAAATGGTAATTGCGTGGCCTGTGGAGTCGCGCATTACTTCAAATTCGATCTCCTTATAGCCCTTTACCGACTTTTCGATAAGGACCTGATGAACGGGAGAGAGATTGAAAGCGTTGATACCTACTTCAATAAGCTCCTCTTCGCTGTAAGCAAAGCCGCCGCCGGTACCGCCCAGAGTAAACGCGGGACGGAGAACTACGGGATAGCCGATACGTCTTGCGGCTTCCTTTGCCTCTTCAAGGGAGTAGGTGATTTCGGAGGGAATTACGGGCTCGCCGATGGATTCGCAGAGCTCCTTGAACATTTCTCTGTCCTCGGCTCTCTCAATGGAGGCGCTGGGAGTACCGAGAAGTTCTACTCTGCATTCCTTAAGAATACCCTTCTTTTCAAGCTGCATAGCAAGGTTAAGACCCGTCTGACCGCCTATACCGGGGATAATGGCGTCGGGACGCTCGTAACGGATTATCTTTGCCACGTATTCAAGAGTAAGGGGTTCCATATATACCTTATCGGCAATAATGGTGTCAGTCATTATGGTTGCGGGGTTGGAGTTACAGAGAACTACCTCGTAGCCCTCCTCCTTAAGCGCAAGACAAGCCTGGGTGCCTGCGTAGGCAAATTCTGCGGCCTGACCTATTACGATAGGGCCCGAGCCGATAATGAGAATCTTTTTAATGTCAGTTCTCTTTGCCATACTAATTCCTCCGGATATATGAGATGTTATTTACTAAGCTTTATACGCCACTTTTCCGTCGCAGACGGTAAGCAGACATTTGCCGAAGACCTTGCGTCCCGCAAAGGGTGTTGCTTTGCCTTTTGAAAGGAACTTCTCGGGGTCAACGGTGTATTGGGTATTCAGGTCAAAGGCAGTAAAGGACTTGGTAACGTCCACCTTAAACCCAAAACGTTTTGAGGGTTTTATACTCATAAGGGCAACCAGCCCGTTAAGACTAATAAAATCATTTTTTACAAGGTCGGTGTAAAGAACGGGGAATGCGGTTTCGATACCCGTTATACCGAAGGCACTCTTTTCAAGGCCTCTTGACTTTTCTTCCTCCGAATGGGGCGCGTGGTCGGTGGCTATCATATCCACCGTTCCGTCCATAATGCCCTCAAGGAGAGCAAGTCTGTCAGACTCGTCGCGGAGAGGAGGATTCATCTTGAATCTTCCCTCTTCCTTAAGGTCGGCGTCCGACATGACCAGGTAATGGGGACCAGTTTCACAGCTTACGTCAAGCCCCTCGGCCTTTGCTTTTCGGATAAGCTCAACGCTCTCCTTTGCCGAGATGTGGCAGACGTGGTAGGGACAGCCCGTTTTTCTTACCAGCTCAATATCCCTTTCAATGGGGCGCCATTCACTCTCGGAGCAGATTCCTCTGTGGCCGTGAGCCTGGGCGTATTTTCCCTTATGTATATATCCGCCGAAGAGAAGACTTTCGTCCTCGCAGTGGGCGGCGATGATCTTATTCAGAGCCTTGGTTCTGACCATGGCTTCTTCCATCATTTGTGGGTTCTGCACACCCTTACCGTCGTCGGAAAATCCGATAACGTTAGGAGCCATTCCCTCAAGGTCGGACATCTCCTGCCCCTTTTCCCCTTTCGTAATGGAGCCGTAGGGGATGACGTTTATAAGGGCGGACTCTCTTATGAGCTTAAGCTGCTCTTCAAGGCTCTCAACCCCGTCGGGTACGGGAGAGAGATTTGGCATGGTGCAAACGGTGGTATAGCCACCCGCCGCGGCCGCCAAGGAGCCCGAGGCTATGGTCTCTTTATAAGAAAAGCCCGGCTCTCTGAAATGAACGTGAACATCAGCAAAGCCGGGGAAAATAGCAATATTATCAAAAACGGTAACTTCAGCGGCAGAAATATCAACCGAAGAAGCGAGAGTAAGCTCACCGTCAGCAAAAACAAAGTCGGAAACACCGTCAATACCGCAAAAAGGAATATCGGTACCCGTGTAAACACGAGAATTCTTAAACAATACGGCAGACTGTATCTTCTTCATTGTGAAACTTCCTTTCCGAATATAAAAAAATGCCATACCGACAAAACGCCGCGGTGGGCATAATAAGACGGTAGGGACACAGTAGACCGAGGAGGCCGCACTGCCCCCATAAACGGAAAAATCTTTCCGGCATCTCTGTACCGTCTTAAAGATTCGATATTCTTTTGCTTTAAATCGACTAATTATATCATAATCGGTCTACCTTGTCAATAGAGAAAAAGTGATTTTTTCAAAAGTCACTTTAAGTTCAATATTGTAAAAAATAGTCCTAAAAGTTTGTCAGAATTTTACTCTTATTTTTTGTCTGAAACACTTGCAATATACAATAATGTATGGTATAATGTAAGATGTGATTACATTGACAAAAGGAGAAACACCATGATAACAGGTTTTCATCATATTGCAGTAAAGGCATCCGACTTTGAAAAGTCCCTCTCTTTCTACAAGGACCTTCTCGGCCTTAAGGAAGTTAACGCTTGGGGCGAGGGCGACGAAAGAGCAGTTATGCTTGCCCTTGACGACAACTCCAGAATCGAGCTTTTTGCAGGCGGCAAAAAGTACGAAAATATGCAGAGCCCCTATATCCATTTTGCATTTAAGGTAGATAACCCCGACGAATACATAGAAAAGGCAA
Organism: Eubacteriales bacterium; assembly: GCA_045530715.1. Taxonomy (GTDB): domain Bacteria; phylum Bacillota; class Clostridia; order Oscillospirales; family UBA644; genus JAZQLP01. Next base: position 2,349 of record JAZSCR010000138.1, on the reverse strand, counting down.
GAGCTGCAGGCTACGGTATTAAAATGGAGCCCGACGATAAGGATATCCCCGGTCACCCCGGCTTTAAGGCAAGACTTGGCTTCTGCTACGGTCCCGACGGCGAAGAGGTTGAATTCTTCGCACCCATCGAAGGCTGCTAAAAAATTAAAAAGAGAAGGGAGAGATACTCTCCCCTCTTCTTATACTTTTTTTTCTATCGACCAGTTACGCAATTCTTCCGCAAGCTCAATCTCTGTCCGTTCCACCGTCTTTTCCCCGGGAAAGCCCTCGGTGGCCTCCGCCATACATTTATAAATGTTTACCGTGGCGCAGGTGGTGTACGCCGACGGAGGAAAGAAAAGCTCACGGTAGTGGTATCTGTCCCGATAAGGTTGTTTTTTTACCATATTTTCCCCTGCCCCATTAATTTTAAGAGAATCACAGGATTCTCTCCAAAAGATTATTTCCCCAAAAAGCTTCAATATGACATTTTATTTTTTCCGTTATACCTCTGTAAAAAAAAGGAAGTGCAAAAAAATGATTAGGAAAACACTTTCAGTCATCCTTTTATGTGCAATAGCGCTGAGTCTGGCGGCCTGCGGCGGCAACTCCGACTCCGGCGGTCTTAAGAGAAAAGAGGGCCCCGTTTTGGAGGTTTACGCAGAATATAAGGCCGAGGCGGAAGCGGCGGCAAGAGCTCTTATTGAAAGCGCCCCCATTAACGCCGAAAACTCCACCGTTGAGCCCTACCCAATTTTGAGGGAATACGAGCCCGACTGGGAGGACGACCAGAACGAAGAAGAGGTCAGCGAGGGTATGCTCTATATAAACTCTCCCGAAGCCATTGACGAGGGCGTGTATATAGGCTACAACGACTGGTACTTCTACGAAGACACCATTGAGGACTTTACGGGAGAAAATCTCTTTACAGAGGCTCAGCTCCGTCAGAAGCTTAACGAGTACAAAAAGCAGTACGACCATTGCCAAAAAAACGGCATAGCCTACTATCTGACCTTTGCTCCCAATAAAAACAGTATATACCCCGAATATATGCACGAAAGCTACACCGAGGCCGAATATAAGCGCCTTGACCAGCTTATCGACTACATAAAAGAAAACAGCGACATTCCCGTTATCGAGCTTAAGGACGACCTCCTTGAGGCAAAGGCGGAAAACCCCGACGTATTCCTTTATCACAGGCTTGACACCCACTGGAATCAGCACGCGGGCTTTATTGCCACCAACGCTCTCCTGACCGAAATACAAAAAGACTTCCCCGCCGTACAGCCCCTTGACGTAAAGGATTTCCGTATAGACTATATGGAAACCTATATGAAAGACCAGGCTTGGTATCTGGGATATTACGACTCCTTTATCCAGGAAGCTCCCCAGTACACTCCCCTTAACGGCTGGAAGGCAGAGCTTACCCACATTGACGATGAGATGTTCGGCCAGTTTGAATACTCCTTCGTTTGGCCCGACGGCTATCAGGAATGTAACCACGAATGTACCTACGTAAATCCCGAAAAGGCAGACGCCCCCTCGGTGGTGATGTTCAGAGATTCTTTTGCCGTGCTTATGATTCATTTTATGGCAGAGTCCTTCTCCGAAACCACCTTCTACTGGGAGGATTTCAATATCATCAAGCTCAGAATGCATAATCCCGATATTGTGGTGGTTGAGATTGCAGAAAGAGTAATATCTGACTAAAGAGGAGTAACGATATGAAGAAGTTTTTAACCGTAGCACTGGCACTCATTTTGATGTTGAGTGTTGCATCCTGTCACAATGATGACATTTCGGAAAAGGTTCTCAAATGCGACGAAAACGAACATTGGCTCGAAGACGCGGAAGGAAACAGAAGTGACGTTGAGCCTCACAGCGGCGGCACCGCAACTTATACAAAGAAGGCGGCCTGCTACGTTTGTAACACCGAGTACGGGGAGATAAAGCCCCACGACCACATGGTTGACGGAAAGTGGCAATCCAACGGCACTCAGCACAGATTTGTCTGCGTTTGCGGTGAGATAACCGAACCCGAAGATCATATTGGCGGAACTGCCACAAGCGACCAGAAGGCAAAATGTGAGATTTGCGGCCAGGAATACGGGGATTTTGACACCCACAAGCATGGCGAAGACGGCAAGTGGAAGAGCAACGAAAACGAGCATTGGTTCGAATGCAAATGCGGCGAAATCCTTAATCAGGGCGTCCATACGGGAGGCACGGCAACCTACGAAAAGAAGGCAAAGTGCGAAGTTTGCAATGCCGAATACGGAAGCAAGCTTGAAAAAGAGCACGTTCATTCAGGGGGCAAGGCTACCTGCGTAGCTCCCGCAATATGTAAAGACTGCGGCGAGTCCTACGGCG
>JAZSCR010000233.1:0-4637 GCA_045530715.1 Eubacteriales bacterium | reverse complement strand
GGTCTTCGCGAAAAGACCATGGCTGCATATAAAGCAGGTATGAAAAAAGTACTTATTCCCAAGGATAACGTATCTGATATAGCAGAGCTTGAAGACGAAGTGAAAAACGCTCTTATTTTTGTTCCCGTATCAAAGATGGATGAAGTATTGGCAGAAGCCCTGCTCCCCGTAGAAAATTGATTTTTTCGCCTTAAAGGACGGACAATACTATGAATATTAATTTTCAGAAAGCTGAATTTGTTACCAGCTGGTTCGGTAATTCGAATCTTAAGTTGGAGAAGCGCCCCGAGGTTTTATTTGCAGGACGTTCAAACGTTGGCAAATCCTCAATGATAAATAAAATTTTTAATCGAAAATCTTTGGCAAAGACCAGTCAAAAACCTGGTAAGACTATCTCCGTTAACTTTTTTGATGCTGACGGTAAGGCTTTTATAGTAGACCTTCCCGGATACGGATATGCTGAAAGGTCTAAAGAACAGCGCCACAACTGGGGTAGTCTTATTGATAAGTATTTTGAACTTGACAGAGATATCAGAATGATAATCCTTCTGGTAGATTCAAGACACGAACCCACTGAAAACGATATTCTGATGTACGATTATCTTATGTCGAAGGAATATCTTTTCTGCGTAGCTGCCACAAAGACGGATAAGCTTTCTGCAACACAACTTAAAAACAGCATCTCTTCCCTTTCCGAAAGATTTGGGATAAACGTAATCCCCTTCTCCTCTGTAAGCGGACAGGGTGTTGAAGAGATAAGAGCTATAATAAACGACGTTTGTCAAAAAGAAGAAAACGACGAGGAATAATTATGGATAACGGATATACCGTAAACAACGGAAATTTATATTTCAACGGCGTAGATACCGTGGAATTGGCAAAGAATTACGGCACCCCTCTTTACGTTATGAGTGAGGATATTATACGCGAGAATTGTAGAAAATACAAGCAAGCTATAGATAAGTATTACGGTGGTAAAGGACTCCCTCTTTACGCAAGTAAGGCCTTCTCTTCTAAGGCTATTTACAAGATAGTAATGGATGAAGGCTTTGGCGTTGACGTTGTGTCGGGCGGTGAATTGTATACTGCTCTTAAAGCAGGTATGCCCGCTTCGAAAATATATTTCCACGGAAATAATAAAACCAATGACGAATTGCGCATGGCCGTTGAATACGGTGTAGGTCATATTGTTGTTGATAATCTTGAAGAGCTCAACCGCCTTGATAAAATTGCGGCTTTTGACGGGAAAATAATGAATATTTCATTCAGAATAAAGCCCGGTATAGATGCTCATACTCACGACTTTGTTAAGACCGGCCAGATAGACTCCAAGTTCGGCGTAGCGTTAGAAAACGGTGAAGCCTTTGAAATTATCAAGACCGCTTCGAAGATGAATAACGTAAGGGTTGTTGGTGTTCACTGTCATATAGGCTCTCAGATATTTGACGTTGAGCCCTTCCAGCTTGCCGCAAAGGTTATGCTGAAGTTTATGGCTGACGTACGTGACCAGCTTGGAATCGAGATACGCGAGCTTAATCTTGGCGGCGGTTTCGGTATCAGATATACCGAAAAGGACGATCCCCTTGATTATTCTGAGTATATGCGTATTATTTCTCAGACCGTTACAGCGGAAGCTGAAAAGCTCAACTACCCTGTGCCTTTTATGCTTTGTGAGCCCGGAAGAAGTATAGTTGGTGCCGCCGGTATGACTTTATATACCATAGGCTCCGTAAAGGAAATAAAAGACGTAAGAACATATGTGTCCGTTGACGGTGGTATGTGCGATAATCCCAGATATATTCTTTATCGTTCCTCATATTCCATGACCGTAGCAAACAGGGCCGACAAAGAACCCGATACTGTGGTTACGGTAGTTGGAAAATGCTGTGAAAGTGGCGACATTTTGCAGGAAAATATAAAGCTCCAATCCCCCGTCGCAGGTGATATTCTTGCAGTATTCGCTACGGGTGCATACAATTATTCCATGTCTTCTAACTATAACCGTATCCCCCGTCCTCCCGTTGTTATGCTGAAAGGTACTACCCCCAGAATTGTCGTTAAGAGAGAAACTTACGAGCATATTCTGGCAAATGACGTTGATTGATTATTATATTCTTGTAAATATAAAAAATCCGACCTACTAAGGTCGGATTTTCTTTTGCTTATTTACCTGATATGGTAATGTTTTTGATTTTGATATAAGGCAGTATACCATATTTATGTTGTGTTATTTATCAATATTTCTTGCGTAATGGAACAGGTATTGCTGAATAACTCCTGCATATTCTCCTAAATCACTTTCCGAAAAGCCTTCACCGAGATTTTCGGCAATTACTCTTTTGATCCAAACATCTTTAGGAAAAGCAGAATACCTTGTGTACCCAAAAAGCATGATACAGTCGCAAACTTTATTTCCTATGCCGAGGATTGACAGCAGCTCTTTACGGAGAGCGATATTATCAAGGTTCCTTAAGGAAGTCGATGAAAAGCCGTTATTAGCATACTTAAACAGCTCTGACAGGTATCTTCCTCTGTATCCTGCGTGTAATGCTTCAATATCTTCTTGTGTTATATCAGCCAACTGCTGTGGCGAAGGGAATGAATAATAGGTTTTTCCATTATAATTAATAGTGGAACCTTTAAGCTCGCAAAGTTTTTCTATAATCTTTTTTATGCGGGTAATATTATTGTTTGCAGATATTATAAAAGAAACGGTTACTTCCCAGGGGTCTTGTCTTAAAATGTGTATTCCATGCCCCGCTTTTGCGGCATTATATATGTAAGAATCTTTTTCGAAGTTTTTTCCTATTGATGCATAATCTGTTTCCAGGTCAAAGTAGTTTTTCCAGAACTCCACATCCTTATCTATGTCGTCCCCCTCAAGGATAAAGCCCTCATCTGTTTGTGTAGCCAGAATAACTTTACCGTTAACCACTCCAACATATTTATCTTTTTCTACGGAATTCCACCTAAAACACTGTCCGCAGTCAAAGGTATCCGACAGAATTATCCCCGAACCGTTAATAAAAATATGACTTTTGTCTAAACTTATACATATTTTGCTCATATTTTTCGATTTACCTCTTTATTTTTTCTTATATTTAGTGTATAATAATAAAGTGGACTTATAAATTTACGGGAGGCATACTTTGAAAGAGCATATATATACCATTCCGTTAAACGACCATTTCGGTAAAAAATGCGGTTGTCCCCTTTGCAGCCTTTTTGCAATGCTGGAGACAAATGAAATAACCACAATAACGGGCGCATCTATGATGGAACCTTCCATCAGAATCAAAACTAACGAGCAGGGTTTTTGCTTCCGTCATTATGAAATGATGACAAAGAAGGGTAAGCGCCTTCCCGTTGCTCTTATAATGCAGAGCCATCTTGAGGAAATTCGCTCAGATCTTGAAAAGAAGAACGGGCAATCTCAAGAAAAATATCTTGATAGACTTGAGCAATCGTGTTATGTTTGTAACCGTATAAACGGCAATATGGAGCATATTTTCTCTAATCTGTTTCACCTTTACAGAAATGACGAGGAATTCAATAAGCTCTTTAAAGAACAGCCCATGTTTTGTGTTCCACATTACCGACAGCTTTTAAAGTATGGAATGAAGTTCCTTACTAAAAAAGAGTTTAACGAGTTCTATAAGGTTGTATACGGTATCGAGAAGAACTATCTTGAAACTCTTCAGGGAGATATTGATTGGTTCTGTAAAAAATTCGATTACAGATTCGCAAAAGAAGACTGGAAAAACAGCAAAGACTCAATTGAACGTACTGTTTATACCCTCACGGGTACGGAACCCTATAAAAAGGGTGAAATAGACGTTTATTGATATAGAAACCAAAATCTTTTACATAAAAAGGAGAATACTCATATGGATTTCGAAAAGATGAAAGAGCTCATGGCTGAAAAATTTGACTACGACGTAGCCAATATCAATGAAAACACCAGAATCAAGGAAGATCTCGGAGCAGACTCCATTGATATCGTCGAAATACTTATGACCCTCGAAGAGGAATACGATATTAAGATTCCTGACGAGAAGGCTTCCGAGATAAAGACTCTCGGTGACGTTATCCCCTACCTCAAGTAATTCTTCCAAATAAACATTTTACTGCCGACTGAAAAGTCGGCAGTAATTTTTTTTATCTTTTCAGTACTTTATAAAAATAGTCAGGCAGCTCTGAATCGAACTCAAGATATTCGTTTGTTATAGGATGCACAAACCCGATTTTCTTAGCATGAAGGAACTGCTTATTATACAGCTTTGCTTCGGGAATTTTGGGACTGTACAAAGGGTCTCCCAGAATCGCATGACCAAGGTGGGCCATGTGCACTCTGATTTGGTGAGTTCTTCCCGTTTCGAGGGTAAACTCTGTTAGCGTATATTTAGGAAGTTCTTCGATTACCTTATAATGAGTAACGGCATGCTTTGAATTTTTTAGTGTAACAGCCATCTTTTTTCTTTCCGTGGGGTGTCGGCCTATGGGAGCCGAAACAGTTCCCGACGGTTCTCTGAAATGCCCGTAAACTATACCGTTATATACACGAAGAAATGAATGTTCTTTAATTTGTTCTGCCAGTCCTAAATGGGCCTTATCTGTTTTTGCAACTATAAGAAGTC
>JAZSCR010000084.1:0-5076 GCA_045530715.1 Eubacteriales bacterium | reverse complement strand
GACAAAATAATAGAGATATGCGAAAAGGAGCAAGGTGACGTATACCTTTTCCCCGCGTACGCTCTTACGGGTGTTTCCTGCGGCTCTCTTGCTTCTATGAGAGGTTTTAAGGAAAGACTTGATTCTGCTCTTGACAAGCTTTGCCAGTACACCGAAAAGAATAAAAAAGCCATAGTAACCTCTTCCCAGGTGTATGGAAACTTCGTTATTTTTAACGGTGATCTGGATAATAAGGGAGAGTTTACAAGAGATGGTAAAAAGATAGTAATATCCAAGACCGGCTCTGATGCCGCTAAGGCCGATATTATACTTATCCCCACCGCAATGCCCGGATATCCCTGCATAAAGAACGACATAATTGAATTCTGTGCTCAGGCATCCCTTAACGGAAAGAACACCGTAGCCGTTGCCAACGCAGGCTTTGGTGAATCCAGTGCTGACGACGTATTTAAGGGATTCTGCGGTGTGTTCAGAAACGGTGTTACCACCGCGTTTATGGCTCAGGATAACCCCGAAACCGTAGTTGCCAGAGCCGCAGATACTAAGAGCGACGGCATAGTTTACGCCCGTCCCAAGGTTATGGCCGATAAGATTCCTTATTATGGAAAGAACGCTCCCGAAAGATTCCTTTCCGAGCTTTACCTTATGCAGATCCAGGCTCTCTACACCAGAATCGACGGTTGCGGTCTTGAAAAGATATGCGTAAACGTTTCCGGTGGTCTTGATTCTACCCTTGCCCTTCTCGTTGCCGCTGAAACGGTAAAGATGGCAGGCCTTCCTTTAGAGAACGTTATAGCCCTTTCTCTTCCCGGATTCGGCACCTCCGAGCGCACCGATAAAAACGCAAAAGCTCTTATTTCCGCCCTGGGCGTTACCTGCAAGACCATTGATATAAAGGATGCCGTTAAGGCTCATCTTGAACAAATTGGTCACGACGGAAGTTCAGACGTTACCTATGAAAACGCCCAGTCCCGTGAAAGAGCTCAGATACTCTTTGACGTTGCCAATATGAATAACGCCCTTGCTCTCGGTACAGGGGATATGTCCGAATCTGCCCTTGGCTGGTGCACTTTCGGAGGGGATACCCTTTCCCATTATAACGTTAACGCTTCCGTACCCAAGACTGTTGTTCGTGAGCTCGTAAAGCACGTAGCTCAAAACAACTCCGAAGAACTTAAGACTATACTTCTCGACATTGCTGAAACTCCCATAAGCCCCGAGCTTGTTGAGGGACAGAAGACCGAGGATATTATAGGACCCTACGACCTCCACGACTTCTTTATGTATTATTTTGCCAAGGGCAAGTTTACAAAGGAAGAGGTTCGTCACTATACTCTTGCAACCTTTGACGAGTACACCGACGACGAGATAGACAAGTGGCTCAACGTATTCTTTGACAGATTTGCACGCAGCGGATTTAAGCGCGCCGCAGCCTCCGAGGGAGCAAACCTTCTCGGCTTCAGACTGCCTTATTTCCCCGCTGATATGAAGCTTTATTTCTAATAATTTATTCAGGAACGGTATCCAATGAAAATAAGCGGTTTTGTGGAAAAAATAATATTTACAAACTCTGAAAACGGCTATACCGTGTGCTTGCTTGAAAGCGTTGACGGGGAGGAGTGCATAGTTGGAATTATGCCCCTTCTTGCAGAGGGAGAACACGTTGACGTTGAGGGTGACTACGTCAACCACAACGTTTACGGACGTCAGTTTGTGGTGTCCTCCTTTGTTTCAAAGCTGCCTGCAGACGAAACGGCAATGCTCCGTTACCTTTCGTCGGGTATAGTTAAGGGAGTGCGCGCAAAAACCGCCCGAGCCATAATAGACACCTTCGGGGCAGATTCTCTTGACGTTATAGAGAATTACCCCGACAGATTGGCTATGGTAAAGGGAATAAGTCCTGCGAAAGCCATAAAAATATCCGAAAGCATGAAGGAAAACGTGGGCGTTAAAAACATACTGCTCTATTTTCAGCAGTTCGGTATAACCCCCGTTATAGCCTTTAAGATTTTTAAACAATGGGGAGCCAGGTCCTACGATATGATACGGACCAATCCCTATCTCCTTTGCGATATTCACGGCGTGACCTTTGAAAAGGCCGACGAGATAGCCGAAAATATGGACTTTGACCGTACAAGTCCTCATAGAATAAGGGCGGGTATAAAGTACGTTCTTACCTATAATCTCAACAATAACGGCCATACCTTTTTGCCTAAACAGCCTCTTCGTCAGACGGTTATTGATTTCCTTGAGGTTGAAGACCAGACCGTTGACGTTCAGCTTGAGGGGATGATTGAAGAGGGAGTTCTGGTTTACAGAGAGAAGATAGGTAATGGCGACGCCGTATACCTTGCCTGGGTATATGAGTGCGAGGTAAATATCGCCAACAGACTTATTCTTGCATCCAAGTTCTCTCACCCTTATAAGGGGGATTTTGAGAGGGATATCGCGGTTGTTGAGAGGTCTGTTGGTATTGAGTTCGCTCCCACCCAGAAGGCGGCCATAAAGGAAGCTTGCTGTAACTCCATAATGATTCTTACGGGCGGCCCCGGTACGGGTAAAACTACAACTCTCAAGGGACTTCTCCGTATATTTGAAATGAAGGGTATGTCCTTTGCCCTTGCCGCCCCCACGGGTAGGGCGGCAAAAAGGATAACCGAGCTTTGCGGCAAGGAAGCAAAGACCATTCACCGACTCCTTGAATACGCAAAGCAGGGTGACAGAGAGGTCTTTACCAAAAACAGAGAAAATCAGCTTAAATATGATGCGGTAGTAATTGACGAGTCTTCTATGATAGACCTGCCGCTGTTTAACGCTCTTCTCAATGCCGTACCCGTAAATGCGGTTCTTATACTGTTGGGGGACGCAAATCAGCTTCCTCCCGTAGGTCCCGGCAGTGTGTTCAAGGACATAATAGCGGGCGGTCTGGTTACTACCGTTGAACTTAATCACATCTTCCGTCAGGCAGAAAAGAGCCTTATAATTACCAATGCACATAAGATTATTTGCGGTGAGCTTCCCGAAATGAAGGAGAAGAAAAACGACTTTTTCTTCCTTCCCGCAAACTCATCCGAGGGTGTGGCTGAGCTTGTCCGTGACCTTTATTCCAGAAGACTTCCCAACGCCTACGGCTTTGATGTCCTTAAGGATATACAGGTTCTTTGTCCCACCAGAAAGACGGCTACGGGAACATCGGCTTTAAACGAAATACTTCGCGACAGTGTAAATCCCTCTGCTCCGGGAGTACCCGAAATAAAAATACGCAATCAGATATACCGCAAGGGTGACAAGGTTATGCAGATACGCAATAACTACGACATTACCTTTGAGCGGGATAACGGTGAGCTTGATTGTGGCGTCTTTAACGGAGATATAGGTGTTATTGAGGATATTCTCCCCCTTGACGAGAGTGTTGTGGTAAGGTACGACGATAAGACCGTAACCTACACATCCGACCTTATTGAGGATATTACCCTCGCCTATGCCGTAACGGTACATAAGAGTCAGGGCAGTGAGTTCCCCGCAGTTATTCTGCCCCTCTTTGAGGGCGCTCAGGTGCTCTATACCCGCAACCTTCTCTACACCGCCGTTACACGTGCAAAAAGCATACTTATTATAGTCGGCTCTGCCCAAAAGGTAGGGGAGATGGTAAGGAATAACATTACCGATAAGAGGTATAGTGGCCTGAAGTTTAAGCTTTGGGAGCTTATTAAAAACGAATAGTTATAAAAGCCGTGACGGTATTAAGTCGCGGCTTTACTTTTTATAACAAAAATGTTTCTTTTATGGAAGGAAATATATATTTTTGTGAGGGAGTTTTTGATAATATTTCAAAGTTAGCTATTGCATTTCTTTTTCGGTTGTGATATAATAATAAAAATATAGTGGCAGTATATACATCGTAATAAAAAAGAAAAGGATAGAGGTAAAGAATATGGAATTCGATAACAAGTTCGCATACGAAGGACTTACTTTTGACGACGTTCTTCTTATCCCCGCAAAATCCGAGGTCATCCCTTCCCAGATAGACCTTCACACCAGACTCACCAACGACATTAAGCTCAACATCCCCCTTATGTCCGCAGCTATGGATACCGTAACCGAGCACAACATGGCTATTGCTCTTGCAAGAGAAGGCGGCATCGGTGTTATCCATAAGAATATGTCCATTGAGGCTCAGGCCGAAGAAGTTGACAAGGTAAAGAGAAGCGAAAACGGTGTTATCGTTAACCCCTTCTATCTCAGCCCCGAAAACTCCATCAACGAGGCAAACGCCCTTATGCACAAGTTCAAGATAAGCGGTGTGCCCATCTGTATAAACGGCAAAAAGCTCGTAGGTATCATCACCAACAGAGACCTTCGCTTTATCGATAACTTTGATGCTCCCATCAAGGACTATATGACCAAGGAAAACCTTATTACTGCCCCCGTGGGAACAACTCTTGCAGAGGCTCAGGTAATCCTTAGAAAATATAAGATCGAAAAGCTCCCCATTGTTGATAAAGAGGGTAACCTCAAGGGCCTTATAACCATTAAGGATATTGAAAAGGCCGTTCAGTATCCCAACAGCGCCCGTGACGGCGGCGGCAGACTTCTTTGTGCTGCGGCTCTCGGCGTAACCGGCGACGTTCTCGACAGAGCCGAGGCTCTTATTTCCAACGGCGTTGACGCCCTTGTTATTGACTCTGCTCACGGTCACTCCATGAATATTTTCAATACCGTACGCAAGGTTAAGGAAGCTTATCCTTACGCTCAGGTAATCGCAGGTAACATTGCTACCGCAGAAGCTGCAGAATTCCTCTTTGAGGCAGGCGCTGATGCAGTTAAGGTAGGTATCGGCCCCGGTTCTATCTGTACCACCCGTGTTGTTGCAGGTATCGGTGTTCCTCAGATAACTGCCGTTTACAACGTAGCTAAGGTTGCCAAGAAGTATGGCAAGCCCATTATTTCCGACGGTGGCGTTAAGTACAGCGGCGACCTTGTAAAGGCAATTGCCGCAGGAGCTGACGTTATTATGATCGGTTCGCTTCTTGCAGGTTGTGAAGAAAGCCCCGGAGATGAGGAACTTTACCAGGG
>JAZSCR010000104.1:0-2031 GCA_045530715.1 Eubacteriales bacterium | reverse complement strand
TATATCGTGGCTACGTCAAGGCATGTGGTAATAGGGTAGAGGAGGTTCGTGGGATCGGAATATCCCTGCAGCCACTTGGGGTTGTTCATTATGACCTGAGGGTCGAGATGATTGAGCATCGTGGTCAGAAGGTCGCCTCCGCAAGCGCAGAATACGGCGTCTGTTTCGGGGTCGCAAAAGGCCTCGTTAAGCTCCTTTACCCTGGTTTTGGGGTCGGCTGATTCAAGCAGTCCGCTTCTTACCGAGGCGGATTCCTTTATTTTCCAGCCGTTTGCTTCTATTCTTGAAAGGGAAAGGTCAAAGCTTTCCTTCTTTTCTTCTCCTATTCCCGCGCTGGGTGCAATAACGCTTATTTTTGAGTTTTCATTGAGAAATTTTGGGTATATCATCTTGCTGTCCTTTCCTCTTTAGAATATAATATCTTCGACTTTTGCGTCGGTTATTTTTATCAGGTCGGCAGGGGAGAGAAGGAGCTGTGCCCCTATCATTCCTCCGCTGATTATTATTTTGTCAAATTGGGTCACCGAGGAATGTATGACAGTGGGATATTTCTTCTTCATTCCTATGGGGGTGCATCCGCCCCGTATGTATCCCGTCACGTCCCGTATATCCTTGACGTGTATCATTTCTACCGATTTTTCTCCAACCGATCTTGCAGCCTTTTTCAGGTCAAGTTCCTCTGCTATGGGAATAACGAAAACGTAATATGCCTTGCCCTTTCCTTGGGTTACGAGAGTCTTGAAGGAGCTTTCGTATGCCTGTCCTAAAGAGTCGGCTATCTTTACCGCGTCTATAAATTCGTCGCAGTCGTAAAAGTTTGGCGTGTATTCTATTTTTGCCTTGTCCAGTATTCGCATGGCGTTGGTTTTAAGATTCTTGGCCATATGACCCTTCCTCGTTTTGGAAAGTATTTCAATTAATAGTATAATACACCCAATTCCGTATGTCAAGACCCCAAAAAAGATTTTTACATAGTAAAATTGGTATGACAATTATGTAAAACTTGCCGAAAGCCCTTGACGGCAGTTTTATTTTATAGTATAATATATAATGTAAATTTTGGGTAGGAATTGTCATTTGACAGCCTGCCTCACCAAGTATAAAATAAATATAATGGAGATGTTATTATGCCCGTAGCAGATTATCAGACCTATTGTAAAATGCTTGAAAGCGCTTACAAAAATCATTATGCTTTCCCCGCTATCAACGTTTTTGACATTGAGAGCGTAAACGGCGTTCTCGCCGGCCTTGCAAAGGCTAAGTCCGACGGTATTATCCAGATGTCTATCGGTGGCGCAGCTCACGCTTCCGGCCAGACCGTTAAGGATTCCGTTCTCGGCGCTATCGCCCTTGCAAACCACGTTCACCTCGTTGCTGAAAGATACGGTATCTACGTAGCTCTTCACACCGACCACTGCCAGTTCGATAAGCTCGATTCTTATCTCCTTCCCCTTCTTGCTGAGACTGAGAAGCGTCGCGCACAGGGCCTTCCCAACCTCTTCAACTCCCATATGTTCGACGGTTCTGCAATTCCCCACGCAGAAAACGTAAAGGAAGCTGCTAAGCTCTTTACCCGTTGCGCTAAGAGCGAAGTTATCCTTGAAGTTGAAGCAGGCGTTGTAGGCGGCGAAGAAGACGGCGTTAACAACGAAAGCGTAGGCAAGGAAAAGCTCTACACCACTCCCGAAGATATGTACATGTTCGAGGAAGCTCTCAAGGCAGCAGGCGACGGCAAGTATATGCTCGCAGCTACCTTCGGCAACGTTCACGGCGTTTACAAGCCCGGTAACGTTCAGCTCAGACCCAAAATCCTTAAGGAAGGTCAGGACTTCCTCCAGGCTAAGAACGGTGCTGACGCTCACTACAACTTCGTATTCCACGGTGGTTCCGGCTCCGAAAAGGCTGACATCGAAGAAACCCTCCAGTACGGCGTTGTTAAGATGAACATCGACACCGATACCCAGTACGCATTCTCCCGTCCCATCGTTGACCATATGTTCAAGAACTACGACGGTATGCTCAAGGTTGACG
>JAZSCR010000165.1:0-4689 GCA_045530715.1 Eubacteriales bacterium | reverse complement strand
GTAATTACCGTGGTGTCCATTCCGTCGGTGGTACCCTTGAGGGATGCGTATTCTATAACCATAGCTTCCAGAGGTACGTTACCTGTTCTTTCACCTATGCCAAAGAGGGAGCAGTTAACGGCAGATGCGCCGAAAAGCCAGGCTGTAGATGCGTTTGCAACACCCTTATAGAAATCGTTGTGGCCGTGCCATTCAAGGCATGAAGAGGGAACTTCGGAGTGATGCTGTAAGCCGTACATAAGTCCGGGAACACTTCTGGGGGGAGCTACTTCCGAATAGGGTACACCGTATCCCATGGTGTCACAGGCTCCTATTTTTATGGGAATGCCCGCTTCTCTGCCCATATCCATAAGGGCGTCTACGAAGGGAACCACGAAACCGTAAAAGTCTGCTCTGGTTATATCCTCAAAATGACAGCGAGGGGTCAGACCTGCCTCAATGGCCTGAGAAACTGCGTTGAGGTAGTGGTTGAGAGCCTGCAGACGGGTCATCTTAAGCTTTTTGAATATATGGTAATCTGAACAGGAAACGAGGATACCCGTTTCTTTTATTCCAAGGTCTTTAACGAGCTTAAAGTCCTCTTTATTTGCTCTTATCCATGTGGTTATTTCGGGGAACTCGTAGCCCAGCTCAAGACATTTCTCAATGGCATCTCTGTCCTTTTTACTGTAGGCAAAAAATTCGGTCTGTCTGATTTTGCCGTTGGGGCCGCCAAGACGGTGGAGCATTTTATAAATATTCACCATCTGCTCTGCTGTGTAGGGAGCTACCGACTGCTGGCCGTCTCTGAACGTAGTATCGGTTATCCATATTTCTTCAGGCATATTCATAGGTACACGGCGATGGTTAAATGCTACCTTCGGAATTTCCGTGTAAGGATACATATCTCTGTAAAGGTGGGGCTGGCGAACGTCCTGCAGGGTGTATCGATAGGTTTCTTCTTCCAGCACGTTTGTTTTTTTGTTGAGTTCAAGCATGGGAGTAAGTCCTCCTTTATGTAAATGTATAATTGTATACAATCTTGATATGGTAGTATTATAACGCATTGCTACGCTAAAGTCAATAGGGTTTGCAATAAGTTTTCAAATTAAAAAATAATCGCTTTTTGTGATAAAATGACATAGTTTGGACACCTTTATATGTTACACTTGTGTTATATGATATGAATGCAAGGCGGTGAGATATGTGGATAAAAGGTACAAGGTATCTGTTTCGGTGCGGAATCTGATAGAGTTTTTGCTCCGTAATGGGGATATTTCGCCGGGGCGGTCTGCATCCTCGTCTGATATGGCAGAGGGTACAAAGGCTCACCGAAAACTGCAAAAGGCCGCCGGTGAAGGATACGAGGCAGAGGTGAGGTTGAAATTTTCCACTGTAATCTCTCCCTCCGACGTGGCTAAAGTTGCTCTTGAGTTAGGCTATAGGGGAGATCTGTCATTTGAAATAGAGCTTAAAATTGACGGAATATGTGACGGAATCCTTCAGGAAAACGGAATTACCGTAATTGACGAAATTAAATCTACGGCGGATAGCCTGGATAATATAGAATCTGATACATATCCTCTTCATTGGGCTCAAGCCAGATGTTACGCCTTTATTTACGGCGCTGAGCAAGGGCTTGAGGCGTTAAGTGTTCGCCTGACATATTATCAGATAGAAAGCGGCGAAGTTAAATGGTTTTATCTTTCCCAAACTATCGGTCAGCTTGCCGAGTTCTTCTACGGGCTGGTTGAGGAGTACAAAAAATGGGCTGTGTTTGACGTTATTCATCGCATCGAAAGGGAAGAGGGAACGGAAAGCCTTCCTTTTCCTTACGGCGAATACCGTAAAGGACAAAGGGAGCTTGCCGCCGCCTGCTATCGCGTTATAAACGGTCAATCCACTCTTTATGCTCAAGCTCCTACGGGTACGGGCAAAACCATGTCTGTGCTTTTCGGCGCTGCGAAAACTCTTTATAATAAAAAAAAGTCGCCCCATGGGCGAAAAATATTTTATCTTACGGCGAAGACCGTTACGGGAAACGTTGCCGTAAAAGCTTGCCGTGCATTGGCTGAGAGTGGGTTTTCTCCAAAAAATCTTCAATTCGGCTGGCGGTGTATGGTCATAACGGCAAAGGAAAAGACCTGCGGTTACGGGAAACAATGTGATCCCGAAGCATGTCCTTTTTCTTTGGGACATTACGATAGGGTTAACGCCGCTATAATGGATATACTTTCTCATGAGACTATTATAACCCAGGATATTATGAAGAGCTATGCTGAAAAGCATAGTGTTTGCGAGTTTGAATTCTCCCTTGACGTGTCCGAAAGGTGTGACGTTATAATCTGTGATTACAACTATGCATTTGACCCGAGGGCTTCTTTAAGGAGGTATTTTACCTCGGGTGGAGATTACGTTCTTCTTGTTGATGAAGCTCATAATCTTATAGACCGCGGGCGAGATATGTATTCTTGCGGTATAAGCAAGAGGGCTGTTTTGAGGGCGGCTGCTACCCTTAAGCATATTCCTCCTCTTGCCAAAAGGCTTAAAAAAATAAACGCGTTTATTTTAAAGCTAAAGAAAAGTATGGAGTCCGACAGGGAAGTGTTGGCTCCTCCCACCGAATTTTATTCTCTTTGTTCTGCCTTCTGCGAAAGTTTTGGTGTGTATTTGTCTGAGAGAATAAAGGGAACTGAGGATAAAGAGGTTCTCGATCTGTATTTTGACATGAATAATCTGGGGTACCTTTATTCCAACTATGACGAGGACCATTTCAGGTTTTACGTTGAAAACAGAGGCGGGGATACTTACGTCAAAATGTTTTGCGCCGATCCGTCGGAAATGCTTGAAAAGGTTTACAATAAGTGCACGGCGGCCGTGTTTTTCTCTGCAACCCTTCTTCCTTCGGAATATTGCAAAAAGCTTATAGGCCGAAAGAACAGCGCTACGGACAATGGCTATGAGATACGGCTCCCGTCTCCTTTTTCTGCTGATAATCTTCATATGATAATAGGCAACAGATTCTCTGCAGAGTACCGATACAGGGAGGAAGGTTATCTTCCCTGTGCAGAGTATATTATGCGGGGTATGGAGAAAAAGACAGGCAACTATCTTGCATTTTTCCCTTCTTTTGCCTATCTTGAAAGAGTGTATGGCATATTTACCGAAAAATATCCTCATGTTAAGGTTCTTAAACAGACTCCCGAGCTTACGGAAGGGGAGAGAACTGATTTTCTGGATAATTTTACTAATAATCCTACAGAATCCATAGTTGGGTTTGCCGTATTGGGCGGAATATTCTCCGAGGGTATTGACCTTGTGGGGGAAATGCTGTCAGGAGCATTTATTGTCAGCGTGGGGATTCCTCAATTATGCTTTGAGCGAGATCTTATAAAAGAGATATTTGACGCCAAAGGCGAGTCGGGATACGATTACGCATACCGATTCCCGGGGTTTAACCGTGTCCTTCAGGCGGCAGGTAGAGTAATACGCAGCGAAAGTGACAAAGGCTTCGTTATGCTTCTTGACAGGAGGTTTCTTGAAAACCGCTATACGCAGATGTTTCCTTCCTTTTGGAAGAAGCTGTATATAGCAAAGTCCCCCGATAAAGCGGGGGAACTTACTGAAAACTTTTGGACTCAAAAGGGTTGATTTATTTAAAAATATGGGAAAATTCTGCTTTTTAGTCGAGTAACCCAATATTGGATATAGTGGGAGTTTGGCTCGTCTGAAACCTTATCTACTGCAAATCTGATGCTTCTTTCCACGGCCGCGGCGGTAGTGGAATATCTTTCCGCAATATCGGGATAAACCACCTTTGTAAGAAGCTTAATGTTTTCAGGGCGGTATACTACCTCTGTTATTGCTTCTGCAAGGTATACGGTTCCCATATTGGACTCTTTCAGTCCCTCTTGTTCAAGTAACGCGGTAATTTCCTTTACTGTGCGGCGCCTTTTTCTTTCGGGAATAGGGGCCTTTGGCAGAGATAATATGTTTTGAACGGTGCAGACCAAACTGCTTTCAATATCATTAAAGAACAGTACCTCGTCTGCCGGAAAGGTTGAGTAATATTCTTTTGCCTGAGGCGTAGTCATCTTCGTTACGGCTATAATACGGGGAAGTGTTCCGTTTCTTAGCATAGCCGTATATTCAATAATGCTGGTTCCCGAGAGTCCGCCTACGGGACGTTCACATTCGATTATCACAACGTCGAGGTTGAGCTCCCTGACCTTTTCAAATAAATCCGATTCGGATGTGGCAATTTCGCTTATATATCCGTGTTCGGAAAGGGTTTTCTGATATTCTTCCCATTCTCGGGCAAGAATAAGTATCCGCTTTTTCTTTTCCATAGTTCTTTTATCTTAAAAGAGGTTGCCCGTAAGGCAACCTCTTAATCATTATGTGGTTTCGGTTATAAACACAATGCCGGGGATAGTTCCTATAAGAGCGATTACTTCGCTCTTGTTCCATTTCTTCTTTGAGGAAATTATTCCCTCTATACCAACGTGCTGTCCAACACCTGATTTGGGAGGCGTGATGTTGATATTATGCATATCGTAATCAATCTCTTTTATGTTGTTGAGGATAGTTTTCAGATTATTCATATCCTCAATCTCGATATACACGTCAATATCCGCGGTTTTTGCAAAGATGAAATAGTCAAACTTATGATGGATAACTATGGTGAACACTATTG
This sequence comes from Eubacteriales bacterium, assembly GCA_045530715.1. Lineage (GTDB taxonomy): Bacteria > Bacillota > Clostridia > Oscillospirales > UBA644 > JAZQLP01. The sequence continues at coordinate 14 of JAZSCR010000165.1, read as the reverse complement.
CGATAGAGCCCATG
>JAZSCR010000058.1:0-4169 GCA_045530715.1 Eubacteriales bacterium | reverse complement strand
CTTATGCCTGTTTGCAAACCCCTTAAAAAAGCTTGCGTTTACCTGCATCAGGATTCCGCTTTCATAAAGCCTTTCCCACACTCTCGGGGATTGGAGTGACAGATACCTTTCTATATGAGCCAGAATAATGGTAAGATTTCCCAAGCCCGCAAGCTCGGTAAGTTCCCTTACAGTATATTCGGTCCATGACGTCATATCCATTTCCAATAGCAGAAGCTTTGACTTACCTATCTGTAACAGGCTTAAGTCTTCCATTCTGCTTATTCCGGGATAATACCTTACCTCGGCGCCGTAAACAAGGCTGGGTAAGGAGGACGTGAGGTTTTCTTCGAGAAGAGCCGCTGACCTTTCCCTTCGCTCCAGAAAGGAGGAGACACTTTCGTCACCCGCATAAAAATGAGGGGTGGCAACTACCCAATCAACGCCCTGCTCGGCAAGAGTTTGGAGCATTGAAAGACTCTCTTCAAGGTTGCGACTTCCGTCGTCCATAGCGGGAAGAAGGTGGCTGTGCCAATCAATCATTTCTCGCTATCCTTCGTATCGTCGTCAGTCTTGTATCTGTAATACTTGTAGTACTTGTATTTCTTGTACTTACCGTAAGAGCCACCGCCGTTCTTAGCTTCGTTAAGAACGCAACCCAAAACGTTTACGTTGGAAAGCTTAAGCTGTCTGAAGCAATGCTCAAGATCCTTTTTCTCGGTGTACTCTTCGCGGATAACCACCACTATACCGGTGATAAGGCTTGATACCGACAGAGCATCGGAAACGATGTTTACGGGAGGAAGGTCGAGAACTATATAGTCAAACTTTTCTCTCAGAGCAGAAAGTACAGCTTCCATTCTGGTGGAACCGAGAAGCTCGGAAGGATTGGGAGGAATATCACCCGAGGGGAGAATGTACCAATCGTCAAGGATATCGGTTCTCAAAGCCCCGAAGTCCACGGGCTTGCCCATAAGAAGATCGGTAAGGCCGGGAGTATTTGAGATTCCCATTTTCTTTGCAATGGAAGGAATACGAAGGTCACCGTCAATAAGGAGAACCTTGCTGCCCTTCTCTGCAAGAACGTAGGAAAGATTAACTGCGGTAGTAGACTTGCCCTCGCCTCTCATAGAACTGGTTACGCCGATTATAGGGCATTTAACGTTAGCGGGGAGGGTGAATTCAAGATTAGTACGGAGAAGCTTATACTGTTCCGTTGCGGTGAATTCCAGGTTCTTGTGAAGTGTGCGCTGGTGAACGTCGCCCGAAAAGGGGGTACGTCTTTTTTTCTTACTAAAAAGTCCCATATTAACTTCCCGCCCTTCTTAATTTTGGTGTTTTGCGGAACTCTGATAGTAATATCCGTACCGCTTGCCGCCTGAGCTTAACAGGTTAGGAACCTTCGCAAGGATGGGGCAGTCGTAAGTCTGAAGAATGTAATCTTCATCGTGAATGGTATCGTCAAGGATAGCAGCAATAACCACCGCAATGACAGAAACGAGAAAGCCTAATATCAGGCCCAAAGCGGTATACTTGGTTATGCTGGGAGCAACCTTCTGGAGGTTGGGAATGGCGGAGTCAACAACTTCCATTGACGCGCCGTCTATAATCTCAGAAATTCTTACGGGAAGAATCTCTGCTATGCAGTTTGCAATTTTGGCAGCCTCGTAGGGATTGGTGGTGGTAACGGTAACCTTAAGGATTTCGGTCTCGTTAGAAGGCTCGGCCTTTATCATACCGGACAACTGCTTGTATGTATAATCAACGCCCGCCTTATCGATAACTCTTTCCAAAGTGGTGCGGTTATCAAGGATCTCCCTATAGGTATTTACAAGGCTCTGAGCAGCTACGAGTTCAGAGTTAGTGATACTGAAGCTGGTGTTACCCAAAGAAAAAGAGGTATTGTTTACGTAAAGAAGAATAGCCGACGAGTATGTAGGAGTAATGAAAAAGGTTGCGTAAGAAAAGCCGAGAGCTGCAACCAAAACGCTGCACAGAACGATAAGCCAAACTCTGCGTAACAGCATTTTCATTATGTGCATCAAGTCGACGGTGTAATATTCCCTTGCTTTGCTGTCCATAAAATGTCCTCTAAAAGTCAGTGTGTTGAATGAGTTTCTGCCCCGTATGCGCCCCCTTGAACAGAGCATACGACCGTCAAAAACGACGGTAGGGCATTATTATATATTATACACATACATTATATCACGCAAAACTGAAGTTGTCAACTCTTTTTTCGTAAAAATCGGTATATTTTCTGTTACAAGAATAAGAAACGGGGAAAAATTGGTAAATCACAAGGATTTTCGGTGCAAAAAAGTGACGTTTAACAGCATCTTCAAAGCCTCAAACAAACCCCGAAAAAGCCATCGAAAAGGAGGTAAAATAGCTGGTAAACACGATCTACTTAACAAAATGTTAGAATATTTTTAACAGTATTGTCAAATAATTACAGGGCGTAAGAGGCGCTTTCACCCTAAAAGTGCCCCTATTAACCACCGAGCTCCTCTATTAATTCACTGTTAGGAATGAGCAAATCCTTTATCACGTTATTCAAGGAGCCTCCATAGGTCTGGAGAATCTGAATACCGGACATCCCTGCAAAATTATCCCCCACCGACTTAAAGAGCTTTACGCCACCTGCGGGGCTGTAGTTAAACTGAGGGTTCTTTTCGGCGTTAACGAGCACGTCTATATCACGGGAATCCCAAAGAAGAGTTTCGTAATAACCGATAACAGATTCCGCAGTGGAATATTCGTCAAAGGGCTGACAGTAGGCGGTGATTATATGAGCAGCCTGCTCAGGAGCTTCGCTGTAGTAGTAGATACCAAGCCCTTCAATATAAGAAGAGCCCACGTTGGTTTTCGGATCTCCCTCTGGGCCGCAGGGGAAGGGTACCACCCCAAACTCCCCTTTCATCTGGTAAGCAACCTTATTCTTAAGATATTCAGCAGTAACGAGCAGCATGGCGTTCCTGCCCTCTACAAACCCCTTAAGGCCGTTGCTCATAGACTCAAAGGTGATATAATAATGATACTGCTTTGCAATCTTTTTTGTCCAGTCTATGGCGTTTATAGCCTTTGATGAATCGAAATAATATCCTCCCGTAGCCCTCTTTTGGCGAACAAACCCGTTTGAAGCAAATGCGTACTCAACGAAATCACTCTTGGCAACTGATGCACCCTGCACGGCCACAAGCCCGTTCTCTCTCAGGGTGCAGAGCTTGATCATATTCTCAAAGGCGGCCCAATTCCACATCCCCTGCTCGTTAAGGGCTCTCAGATCCACCCCTGCAAGGGAGTCTACAATTTCCGGATTAAAGACGAAAAACTCTCCTGTGTTATACTGACGGCCGGGATGGGCATAGGGAGTTACCATGTACAGTTCACCCTCGTACATAGCCGATTCCAGCACGGCGGGAGGGCCGTAAATATCAAAGGTGGAAGGGTCGTATTCTATAATATCGCTTACTTCGGACATGGCGTAAAGGAAGCCGTTCTTCATAAGATTGTAGGTAACGCTGGGGTCTCCAATCAAAAAGATATCGGCAACCGGCTGAGAGATAGCAGTCTGAGCCATCAAATCCGCCATATAGTCGCCTGTTCTTTTACGGTAATTTATACTGATATCACAGTTATATTCCGACTCTATCTCCTCAATACGGGCGCGAGAAATATCCGTCATAGTAGTGTCGTTAACGTAAAGCATAGGATTTTCTCCGGCAAGAGTGACGGAAGAAAACTGCATAATAATGAATTCAAGGCCGTAAAAATTAAGCTCATCATTATCGTAGAAGTTATTAGTCTCCACGCGGGTAGGAACGCAACCGACAAAAAGAATGACGGCAAGGAATAAAATTATAAGTTTGGCCACTCTCATTATCAAGTCACCTCCTGTTTTTGATGGAAAGGCCGAAAGCCCAATACCTTTTTATTATAACAAATAATAAACCTTTTGTCAATAAAAAGAGAAGCTGAAGTTGAATAAAAAACAAAAACCGACACCGCAAAAAAGCGATGTCGGACAGTTGTTTTAAATCATGACTGTTTATTAAAGAACTTTGCTCAAAAATTCCTTGGTTCTGGGGTTTTGAGGATTGTTAAAGAGCTGATCGGGGGTTCCCTCTTCGGCGACGGTTCCGTTGTCAATAAAGAGAACTCTGTCGGCAGCCTCACGGGCAAAGCCCATT
>JAZSCR010000231.1:0-8079 GCA_045530715.1 Eubacteriales bacterium | reverse complement strand
TCGGCGTTGGTCGTTGTCGTTGCGTTGTTGGTAGAAATGGCAATGGGAATCGTATAAAGAGAAATAACACTATAAGAGAGCAATGAATAAATTATCCGATGCGAGTTACACGGTATTATAAACTACAATTTATCGAATTGCTTCACACCGATATCTAAATCGGTACAACTTGCCAGAAAGAAACACATCCACACGGATGTGTTTTCTTTTTTTATATGCCGATATTTCATCGTAAGTATATTGACTTGCATTATATAATGTGGTATTATTATCACATAAAAACAAAAAGGAGATACTTATGTTTAAAAAGAACGCTGCACCAAAAGCTGCAGATAACAATGATCAGGAAATAAGAGAAAAATTAGTTACCGTTTTTAACGCCGTTAAAGAGAAGGGGTACGATCCCATCGCTCAGCTAAAGGGATATTTGCTGACGGAAGACCCTACTTACATAACCACCTATAAGAACGCGCGCATGATCATATCGGAAATAGACAGGGACGATATTTTCCGGTGTATATTGGAGAATTATTTTAACCGTTAATATTGGGAGTGATAAAGCTTGACAACGGGCGCAAAATACCTTTCGGGCGTGCGTTTTGACGGATGGTTGGATTCCGGCTCATATCTGAATAAGCTGCCGATAATTAAATATTTATCCCGTACGGGCGGCTTGTCCTTTTCCTCTGACGTTACCTTCTTCGTGGGCGAAAACGGTACGGGAAAATCCACCCTGCTGGAGGCTATTGCCGTCGCTTACGGCTTTAATGCAGAAGGGGGGAGTAAAAATTTCAGGTTTTCAACTAAAAATACCCATTCGGAGCTGTGTCGACATATTACGTTAATTAAACGCGGCTATGCCCGCGACGGATTTTTTCTCCGCGCGGAAAGTCTTTATAATCTGGCCACGAATATTGAGCAGACTATGGTCGTTGACAGCTACGGAGGAGTATCCCTTCACGACCAATCCCACGGCGAAAGCTTTTTGTCTATAGTTCAAAACCGATTCGGAGGGAACGGGCTTTATATTCTGGACGAGCCAGAGGCCGCTCTTTCTCCTCAAAAGCTGCTCACCCTGATGACCGAGATCAACGAGCTTGTAAAGAGGGACTCACAATTTATAATAGCAACCCACTCTCCCATACTTATGGCTTTCCCAGATGCCGAAATTCTGGAATTTTCGGAAAAGGGAATCGAGAGGGTGAATTATAAAGACACGGATCATTATCAGATAACCAAGCGTTTTTTGGATGCTCCCGAATTAATGCTTAATTATCTTTTTGGAGATTAATATGAAAAAGACCTACGTGACTTCCATGCCCAATCATATTGGGGCATTTTTAAAGGCCAGCAGATGCTTTGCCGAGCTTGGAATAAATATAACGCGAGTAAGCTATAATAAGGCCATTGACTCCCATACCCTTTTTATTGATGCGGAGGGAACGGAAGAACAGCTTAAGATGGCAGACGTTGAGCTTGGTAAAATAGGTTACCTTGAGGACGAAAAGCACGACACCAGTATTGTTTTGCTTGAATTCTGTCTTAAGGACGTTCCCGGAAGCGTAACTGATATTTTATCGCTTATAAATGAATTTAACTTTAATATTTCTTACATCAGTTCTCAAGAAAACGGAACCGATTATCAGTTTTTCAAAATGGGTCTTTACGTTGAGGATCCTGATAGACTGACTGCCTTTCTTGAAAGAGCAGGGGAGATATGCAAGGTCAGAGTTATTGAATATAACGGCTCGGAAAAGTTCTTTGATAACAGCATTTTTTACAGCACCTACGTTAAGAGCCTTGCTTCTATGATGAAGCTGTCCGAAGAGGTAAGGCAGGAGCTTTTGGTGTACGTTAACCTTGCAATGCAGACCCTTGACGAGCAGGGGCTTTCTCCTTATAAGACTTTTGACAGCATAAGTAAATTTGCGGAGCTTCTCTCTCTGTCGCAGGATGATAATTTTAACCCCAGAATAACTACCCATCAAATAACCGATAATACGGAAATTACAGTCGTCGAGCCACCCTGCGGCAGTAACGTGATCATTATAAAAAGCCAAGGCAAGATACTGTTTATAGACAGCGGATACGCTTGTTACGATCTCGAGATGGGTAAGCTTATCAGAGAACTGGTTCCAGATTTTGACAATATCAAAAAAGAGATACTCGTTACTCACGCTGACCTTGACCATTGCGGGCTTTTGCCTATGTTTGACAAGGTTATTGCAAGCTATAAGACGGCGTGGAGTATTACCAGAGAATATAACGGTAAAAGCGGATTTCGGGAAAAGAATCCTCTCCATAAGCCCTATTTGCTTATATGCAAGGCCCTGACCTCTTACGTTCCCGTTAATCCCGAAAAAATTACGGTTCCCTGGGAAGACCGCGAAGATCTGACGGCGCCTCTTACCCGAATCGGCGACTTTGATTTTGAGGAGCTTCATTTTGAAGTATACGAGGGTAAAGGCGGCCACGTTCCCGGAGAAATAGTTCTTGTTGACAGAGAGCATAAAATCGCTTTTACGGGTGATATTTATATCAATATACGAGAGCTTACCCGAGAACAGGCAGAGTATAACAAATACGCTCCTATCCTTATGACATCCGTTGACACAGACCCTGCTCTGTGCGCTGCAGAAAGAAAGGCTATTTTCGACTGTCTTGGATATGGGGAATGGAAGGTTTTCGGCGCTCACGGACCTAAAAAAGACTATGTGTCTATGCCTGAATAGAAAGGGATACAAATATGTGCACAGCCGTAACCTATAAAACAAAGGACGCTTACTTTGGCCGTACCCTTGATCTTGAGCACTCTTATAATGAATCGGTTACCGTAACTCCCCGAAATTTCGAGTTTGATTTCAGGACCATGGGGCGGCGCCGCTGTAATTATGCCATTATAGGTATGGCAACGGTCGTTGACGGATACCCTTTGTATTACGAGGCGGCAAACGAGCACGGACTCGCTATGGCGGGGCTTAATTTCCCCCGAAATGCCCGTTATTTCCCATTGGATCCCCAAAAGGACAATATTGCTCCATTTGAGTTTATTCCCTGGGTCCTTTCTTGCTGTAAAACTCTTTCGGAGGCCAGAGAGTGCCTTTTCCGGATAAATCTTTGTGATATAAATTTCAGCGATAAGCTGCCGCTTTCTCCCTTGCATTGGATAATTGCAGACAGAGATGGGGCGATCACCGTGGAAAGTGTGGCTGAAGGCCTGAGGATATACGAAAATCCCGTAGGCGTGCTTACAAATAATCCAACCTTTGATTACCATATGACCCATCTTTGCGAGTATATGAATCTTACAAGTCTGCACCCTCAAAACCGTTTTGGGCGTGTTGATCTTGAACCCTATTCCAGAGGCATGGGCGCTATGGGGTTGCCGGGAGATCTTTCTTCTGCATCCCGATTTGTCAGAGCAGCATTCGTTAAGCTTAATTCCGTGTCGGGAGATGGGGAAGAGGAGAGCGTAAGTCAGTTTTTCCATATTCTCGGCTCAGTTTCCCAGCAGCGTGGATGTGCGGTTTTGCCTGACGGCAGTTATGAAATGACCCTTTATACTTCCTGCATCAATACGGATAAAGGCATATATTATTATACTACCTACGAAAACAGCTGTATCTCCGCCATAGATATGCACAGATGCGATCTTGAAGGAAATAAACCGTACGTTTATCCCCTCGTGAAAGAGCAGATAATTAATAAACAGAATTAATATTACCAAAAGGTACGAAAAGAGTGACGGGGTATCAGACCCGTCACTCTTAAATATTAGCTGATTTTCTTTAAGGCTCTCTTGAATTGGAAAATAAACAGTATTGCCGTAAAGGTAACTGCAATTATATCGGCTATGGGCTCTGCCAGATATACCCCTACCGTTTTATCTGATACGAAATTCGGTACGATGTATATGAGAGGTAACAGCAGAACGAACTTGCGCACCACCGCAACTATAACGGACGAGGGGGCATTACCTAGTGATACGAAGGTCATCTGGCAGGCGATCTGTATTCCGAAAAGGAACATTCCGCCAAAGTATATTCTGATTACGCTCTCGGTAAAGTCAAGCAGGGCCGTATCGGGGGTAAACATCGTAGCAAACGCTCTCGGGAATATCATTATGCCGGTCCATAAAAGTATGGAGAAGGTAAGACAGCAGGTCAGCAAAAGCCTAAATGTTTTCTTGACTCTGTCAGCGTTTTTAGCTCCGTAGTTATAGCTTAATATGGGCTGGGCGCCCTGGGCAATTCCTTGAAGAGGGAGCATTGCGAACTGCATTACGCTGGTTAGAATAGTCATTGCGCCAACGGCAACGTCACCGCCGAATTTCAGTAATGAAGAGTTGAAGCAGGCCGAAATTATGCTCTCACTTGATTGCATAATAAAAGCGGCTGAGCCCAAAGCAAGGCAGGGCAGAACTATTTTTGGAGATACGACGAGATTGCTCTTTTTTAAACGAAGCAACGTGTGCTTACTCCACAGGAATGCTACAACCCATACGCAAGAAATGGTCTGAGAAATTATTGTGGCCAATGCCGCACCTTTGACACCCATTCCAAAGCCGTAAATAAATATGGGGTCAAGGACGATATTTGATATGGCACCTATAATAACCGAAATCATGGATATTTTGGTAAAGCCTTGAGCCGTTACAAAGGCATTCATTCCAAGTGTCAACTGTACGAATACGGTACCGATGGAATAAACAGACATGTAGTCGGTAGCATATTCAATGGTGTATTCACTTGCTCCGAAAGCAAGCAACAGATCTCTGTTGAAAATAAGCAGGATAACCGTCAAAATCAAAGAAACTATAATTTGTAGCGAAAAACAACCGCCGAGGGTCTTTTCCGCAGTTTCCATATCCTTTTTGCCCATAAATATTGAGGCTCTCGGTGCTCCGCCCGAGCTTACCAATGCCGCAAATGCGGATACTATCATAATAATAGGCATACATACGCCCACGCCTGTGAGTGCAAGGTCTCCAACGTCGGGCATATGTCCGATATATATTCTGTCAATAACGTTATATAGCATATTGATAAGCTGCGCTACTACTGTGGGCAACGCCAGCTTGAACAGCAATTTTCCTATGGGCGCTGTTCCCAATATCTCTTTATTGTTCGTCATTATTCGTAACTCCGTTTTATATATGGTTGAAACACAATTATATCACGCATTTTTTATTTTGTCAATAATAGCGACGGCTTCTGGTTTTTATTTGATTAGCGGCGTTTATTTTGGGCATACTGTAGATACTTCGAAAATCTTTAATTTTTTGCGTTGCCTTAAAGGGCGATATGGAGGTTTGTTATGATAGAAAACGATACTATAAAGCTTCTCCGCGAGTGCGATGCTGGTGTAAAAATGGGAGTTTCTTCCATAGAGGGAGTTCTTGAATACGTTGCCTCATCCAAGCTTAAAAGTCTTTTGTCTGACTGTAAAAAAGAACACGATAAGCTCGACAGCGAGATTCAGACTCTGCTTGATAAGTATAAGGACGACGGCAAGAATCCCAATCCCATTGCAAAAAGTATGTCCTGGATAAAAACCAACGTAAAGCTTGCGTGGAATGAGTCTGACAGTACTATTGCCGACCTTATGACCGACGGTTGCAATATGGGTGTAAAGTCACTCAATGAATATCTTAATCAGTATAAAGCCGCTGACGAGGTATCAAAGGATATCACCAAACGCCTGATAAATCTTGAGGAAAAGCTTGCCGTAGATATGCGAGGATTTCTTTAATAAAGAGAGCAACATCCTTCGGGGTGTTGTTTTTTTATGCCCAAAGCGGTTGAAAAGTTCACATCTATCCGTTATACTGTTTTTAAGTATGTTAAGGACGGATGTTAAAGATGGATAAGAAATCAATAAAATTATTAATGATAGGTAATAGTCTTAGCCGTGATGCGGCCACTCATATTCGCGGATTTTTGGTTGAGGCAGGGTATGAAGACTCTATCGTTGCATATATCGCGGTAGGCGGCTGTTCCATTGCCAGCCATTGGAGAAAGACCTGTGATAAGGATACTGACTACGGGTATACCAAATATTCCCAGGTCGGAACCGAATATATCGAAACGACCATGGATCACGCTCTTCAGGATGAGGAATGGGATTTTATTACCCTGCAGCAGGCAACTGTCAAGGCAGGTCAGCCCGATAGCTTTGAGCACCTGAACTTCCTCACCGACTACGTAAGAAAGAACGCAAGGAAAAAGGATTTCAAGTTCCTTTGGTTTCTTACCTGGCCCTTCGGCCCCACCGCTGCGAAAGCTTCCTTTGATGAATTATATAACAGAGATCACCGCAAGATGTTTGCGGACATTGTTGATACCCTTAATAACCTGATATTGAAGGACCCCAATATTGACGGCTTTGTTCCCGCAGGTACGGCGTTTATGAATATCGCCACTTCCTATATGGGTGACGTACATGAGGACGGCGTTCACGCAAGTCTTTTTATAGGCCGATACGTTGCGGCCATGACCTTTGCGGCATATATTACAGGCCTTCCCGTTGAGACATTCGGTGTTACGTATCATCCCGAATTTTGTATGTATCATTGTTTAGATGCCATAAGAGAAGCCGTTGCAAATGCTATTGCAAATCCTTTGACAGAGATCCCCTCTAAGCTTACATATAAGAAGAGCTTGAAAGTTCTTTCCATAGGTAACAGCTTCAGCGAGGATTCAATGAAGTATCTTTGGGATATGCTTGACGGCATGGGTATAGATGCAACCGTAGGATTCCTTCACATCGGTCGCTGTTCCATAGATGAACATTGGGCTTTAGCTTGTTCGGGAGAAGAGAAGTACGAGTACCATAAGAAAAATTCTCCCGAGCCTTGGAACGTAGTCAAGGCAAGCCTTGTTAACGGAGTTAAAGACGAGGATTGGGACGCTATAGTTTTCCACCAGAATGCCTTTAATTTCGGATTCCTTGATACTTATGGTAATCTTGAAAATATCCTTGATTTCGTTGAGGAGCATATGACCAATAAGAATGCAAAGTTCCTGTGGCAACTTACATGGGCTTATCAGGGTGACTTCGTGGATTGGAGATTTGAAAAGTACGATAACGACCAGGAAAAGATGTACGATTCCCATATAGACGTCTGCAAGAACTTTATTCTTCCAAACAAGAGATTTAACGGTATAATCCCCGCGGGTACCGTTATTCAGGGTGTAAGAACTTCATATATAGGCGACACTCTTACACGCGACGGACTCCATCTTTCCTACGGTCTTGGCCGTTATGCCGCCGCCCTTTCCTGGGCCGCATATCTGACGGGTATTCCTTGCAAGAGGTTTAAGTGGATACCTGAGGAGTATGCCGAAGAGGTAACGGAGGGACAGCCCATAGTTCATGAGGCTATATACTACGCTCTCCGTCAGCCCTACTCCTTCCGAGTATCGAAATATACCGCTGCAGCCGAATTTGGCCTTGATACCGACTATACCAAAAATAAAGAGTGAAATGGAGGCTTGTAATGAGAAAAGACCTTGGTGCAAAGCCCTATATGTATCCGCTTCCTGTACTTATTATAGCCGCCTATGATGAAAACGGGGTGCCCAATGCTATGAACGCCGCGTGGGGAACTATATGCGACTCCAATAAGGTTTTCCTTTGCTTGAGTGCCGGTCATAAAACGGTGAAAAACATTCTCTCAAAAGGCGCATTTACCGTAAGCATGGCTACTGCAGAGCATACCGTTGCCGCCGATTATTTGGGTGTGGTTTCGGGAAATAAGGTGCCCGATAAGTTTGAAAAGTCGGGTCTTCACGCTTCAAAAAGCGAAAAGGTCGACGCTCCTATAATCGACGAGTTTCCTCTGACATTTGAATGTAAGCTTCTGAGCTTTGACGAAGAAAACGATTACCTGATAGGGGAGATAGTCAACGTTTGCGTTGAAGAAGACATTCTTACCGAGGAAGGTAAGATAGATATGACCAAGTTCCGTCCCATTATCTACGACTCTGTCAATCACGACTACCGCGTTATGGGCGAGGCTGTCGGTAGGGCCTTTTCAGACGGAAAGAAAATTAAGTGAAACTGTGAAAAAGCACTCGG
>JAZSCR010000238.1:0-2265 GCA_045530715.1 Eubacteriales bacterium | reverse complement strand
TTATAAAGTACGCCGTGCTTAAAGGCGACCGACTTTTGGAGTTGGTGAAAAAGGGAATTAAAGAAAACGCCGAGGAAGTAATTGAAATATGCGTAGGCATTAAGCGTGATATCGTAGAAGCCGACGAATTTGACAGAGGCGAAAGAAAGCTACTCAATCTCGGTCACACCATAGGTCACGCCATAGAAAAATCCAGCAATTTTTCCCTTACTCACGGAAGCGCCGTAGGCGCAGGGATGTGTATGATTGCAAGAGCTTGCCTGAAAAAGGGCCTTTGCTCTTCGGATTTTCTCAACAGTCTGGAATCCATTTGTAAAGAATACGACCTACCAATAGACAGTGATATTTCAGCTGACTTGCTCTATTCGGCGGCTTGTTCGGATAAAAAGAGAGAACAGGACAGTTTAACTCTTATTCTCCCCAGGGATTTCGGTAACTGCGTAATGGAAAAGATTCAAGTAACCGACCTTAAGGAATATATCTTACTCGGAAATTTTTAAAGAGAGGACTCCAAACAGGATGATTGCCACAGTTTCACCCGTAAAACTTTCAGGGCAGGTTCAAGCCATAGCCTCAAAATCATCGGTTCACCGATTGCTTATATGTGCAGCCCTTTCCCAAGAAGAGGTTACCATTCAGTGTAACGGAATATCAAAGGACATAGAAGCAACCTGCAGATGTCTTGAAGCCTTGGGCGCAAAAATCCTTCTTAGTGAAAATAAGATCCGAGTAACACCCATTAAAAAAATCCACACAGAAGAGGCCGCTGTACTGGACTGCGGAGAAAGCGGCTCCACCTTAAGATTTATGCTTCCCGTAGTTGCGGGACTTGGGAGAAAAGCAATTTTCAAAGCATCGGGCAGACTGCCCCAAAGGCCCCTCTCCCCGTTGTATGAGATCCTCGGACAAAAGGGTTGTTCCCTCTCCGAAAAGGGTGTATTTCCTTTTACCGTAGAAGGCAAGGCTATGGGCGGAGATTACGAAATCCCCGGCAACGTCAGCTCCCAATACATCACGGGATTACTCCTTATGCTACCGCTGGTTGGAGGTGGCTCGGTAAAGGTAACGGGAGAATTTGAATCCCGCTCCTACGTTGACATGACGGTGTCCGCTATGAAAAAAAGCGGCGTAGATGTTAAGGAAGATAGCAATTTATATACAGTACCCAATTCCCCCTATACGCTTAAAGACTGCCACGCAGAGGGTGACTGGTCAAACGCCGCATTCTGGCTTTCGGCAGGAGCGTTGGGAAACGGTGTACAGATGACAGGCCTTGACCCCGAATCGTTGCAGGGAGATAAAGAAATCACATGCTTGCTTGAAAGATTTGGAGCAAAGGTGAAAATAGACGGAGAAATCTCCGTATCCCCCGCCCCAATGAAGGGAATCAAGATAGACGCAATGAATATTCCCGACCTTGTTCCCGTCCTTTCGGTAGTTGCTTGCGCCGCAGAAGGAGAAACGGTAATCTACAATGCGTCCCGTTTAAGATTAAAGGAAAGTGACAGAATAGCCACTACCGTTGACCTTATAACCTCATTAGGCGGTAATGCAAAAGAAACCGACGATGGCCTGATAGTAAGTGGCACGGGAGGGCTCTACGGAGGAAAGATCCACTCTCATAACGACCACAGAATAGTAATGGCGGCGGCGGTAGCGTCAAATATATGCAAAACGCCCGTAATCATTGACGGCGCAGAAGCGAAAAACAAGTCTTATCCCACATTCTTCACCCATATGAAAACGCTAGCTGGAAATATATCGGAGGATTAGTATGGCAGCAACATTTGGAGATAAAATTAAGGTTACACTTTTCGGGCAGTCCCATTCCGAAGCAATGGGAGCCGTGGTTGACGGCGTACCCGCAGGGCTGAAAATAGACATGGAAGCCCTTGATAGATTCATGGCACGCAGAGCGCCCGGAGGAGAATTTGCCACCAAAAGAAAAGAAGCCGATAAGGTACGATTTATATCGGGCTTAGGCCCCGACGGACTCACCTGCGGCGCTCCCATTTGTATGATTATAGAAAATACAGATGCCCGTTCTGCAGACTATGATAAGCTCAAAGCACTTCCCAGACCCTCTCATTCCGATTACGCCGCCTTTATCAAATATGGCGGACATAACGATATCAGAGGTGGAGGACAGTTTTCGGGCAGACTTACCGCCCCCATGTGTGCGGCAGGCTTTATATGTAAAACCTTGCTTGAACAGAAGGGGGTAAAGATAATCTCCCATATTTACGAGGTATACGGCGTACAGGA
>JAZSCR010000081.1:0-1530 GCA_045530715.1 Eubacteriales bacterium | reverse complement strand
CGCACAGTTTCCCTCGAAAAAGCTCTGGAGCTTTTTCGGATGCTCGACGTTGAGTTAAAGGGCAATCTGGCTCTCAAGGTACATTCGGGAGAAAAGGGAAATCAGAATTTCCTCCGTCCCCAATTCTGGAAACCCCTCATTGATGCTGTTGGCGGCACCATAGTTGAATGTAATACCGCCTACGAGGGCAGCCGCTACACAGCTGAAAAGCATCTTAAGCTGATGAAGCAGCACGGATGGAGCGAGCTTTTTGACGTAGACATTCTGGATGCGGAAGGTCCTGATTTGGTACTTGATATTCCTGACGGAAAAATAATAAAGAAAAACTACGTAGGTAAGGATATTACCAACTACGACTCTATGCTGGTTCTCTCCCACTTCAAGGGACATCCTATGGGAGGATTCGGCGGCGCTGTAAAACAGCTCTCAATAGGCGTAGCCTCATCCTACGGAAAGAAATATATCCACGGTGCGGGTGACCCTCAAGTGCTTTGGGATGCAGATCACGATTCATTCCTTGAAGCTATGGCTGATGCGGCATCTTCGGTAGTCAAGATGTTTGAAAACAAAATCGCCTACGTTAACGTAATGGCCAATATGTCGGTAGACTGCGACTGTTGTTCCGTAGCAGAAGACCCCTGTATGAAGGATATAGGCATTCTTGTATCAACCGACCCCGTTGCCATAGACAAGGCTTGTCTTGACCTTGTATACGCATCCAATGACCCCGGAAGAGACCACCTTCTCGAAAGAATAGAATCAAGAAACGGAATTCACACCCTTGATGCCGCCCAAGACCTGGGAGTCGGCTCAAAGGAATATATACTTATAGATACAGACAATAAATAAAGAAAAGAGTGACTTTTATGGCACAGCCTCCTTATGAATTTGAATTTGAAATATCCCCTATGATATTTCCCGTTGGAAAAGAGATTAAGTTTACTATTCGCCCCCTCTCAAATAGGGTATTTAATCCCCGTTATTTCAACAAAGACGAGCTTTACCTTGAAATAACAAGAAAGAATGCGGGTACAGGGCATAAGGAATTTACGAGTTGGAATCTCACCACCATCCCCGTAACGCCCGACGAAAACAGCGTAATAACCTTTACATATAAGGCTCTCGGAGAAGGAGAACACGCAGTAAGAATATTCAGCGAAGGCAAGAGAAAGGTTCAGCTTGCCATCTGCGCCCTTGAGCCCGACCTTATTCAAAGAACGCCTCTTCGCGGCGACTTTCACTCCCACACGAGATTCTCCGACGGAACGGAGGATCCCGAAATCGTTTGCGCAAATTACAGAAGTCTGGGCTATGACTTTATTACCATAACCGACCACAAACGTTACTATCCTTCCCTTATTGCCATTGATACCTACAAGGGCATAGATACAGGCATGGAGATACTTCCAGGCGAAGAGGTCCATCTCCCCGGCACCGGTGTACATATAGTAAATGCGGGCGGTCTTTTCTCCGTAAACGGCCTCCTGCCTACCCTTGAGAACTATACCGAAACAGACGGTGCGCTTGACC
>JAZSCR010000191.1:0-5729 GCA_045530715.1 Eubacteriales bacterium | reverse complement strand
TGTAAAAGAAGCAAAAGAAATAATAATGTTCAAGAAATTGAACAAAAACAATGAAAAGGCTAACGTGGAATACACAAAACGTTCCACTCTCCTTTCCGCCCTTATCGGTCTTTTTATCGAGTCTGTAATGTGTATCATTCTCGGCTACGGCGGATACCTGGTATATAAGGGTGTTTTCCGCGCCGAACAGCTTATTGAGTTTATAGGTTATTTCCAGGCCATAATCTGGCCCGTAATGGCAATATCAGAGCTTATAGAGATGCGCTCCAGAGGAAAGGCCTCACTTAACCGTATATCCGAGCTTCTTGATACCCCCCAGGAGGTTCACGATGCGGAAAGCGTAAGAGAAGTATCTCCCCTCAAGGGCGATATAGAATTCCGCAACCTTACCTTCAGATATCCCGGCGGCGACTACGACGTTCTTAAGGACGTTTCATTTACCATTAATGCGGGAGAAAACGTAGGTATTATAGGTAAAACAGGCTCGGGAAAAACCACGGTCGTTGACCTTATACTCAGAACCTACAACGTGCCCGATCAAAAGATATTCCTTGACGGAAACGACGTAAATGATATTCCCATACATACCGTCAGAGAATATGCGGCATACGTTCCCCAGGATAACTTCCTTTTCAGCGAAACAATTGAAAACAATATTGCTTTCGCCAGCGACAACGATGATTTTGAATCGGTTAAAACCGCGGCTGAGCTTGCCGATATTCACGACAATATTACAAGCTTTAACGAGGGTTATAAGACCGTTCTTGGTGAAAGAGGAGTTACGGTATCGGGCGGTCAGAAGCAGCGTATATCAATAGCAAGAGCGCTGATGAAAAACTCCCCCATACTCATACTTGACGACTCGGTATCCGCCGTTGACGTTAAGACCGAAAAGGTAATACTTGACAACCTTGCAAAGCTCAGACAGGGAAAGACCACCATTCTTATTGCTCACAGAATAAGTACCGTTGAAAGAATGGATAAGCTTATTTTCCTTGAAGACGGTAAGGTAATTGCAATCGGTAACCACGCAACTCTTTACGAAACCTGCCCCGAATACAGAACAATGGTAGAGTTGCAAAAGCTTGATGAAAAGGCAAAGGAGGAAGGCGCAAATGTATGAGTACTACCCTCTGCTTGTCATGGGCTCACTGATAGGCATATTTTCAATAATATTTATTATCGCGTACGCAACCATAAAAGATAAAAAAGAAGCCATTGGCTTTGACAGAAACATGAAAGACTCGGAAATAATCAAGCGTCTTTTGGTTTATGCAAAGCCCTACTGGAAAAGCTTTCTTTTTGTGCTGATTATCCTTATTCTGGCCATATCCTACGACATTCTTCTCCCCTACCTCATCGGTACTTTAGAAGAAATGATGACTATGGATTTTGAGCTTTCAACTCTTTATAAAACCCTCGGATTCTACATCGTCATTTTGATCGTATCTCTGATTTCGGGTTACGTTCAGGCAAATCTTCTTCAAAGAACGGGTCAGAAGATAATAACAAATCTCCGTATGGACGTATTCAGTCATATCGAAAGCCTCTCACACGCTCAGCTGCATACCATTCCCGTGGGTAAGCTTGTAACCAGAGTTACAAACGATACTGAATCCATTTCCATAATGTTTACCAACATACTTGTAAATCTGGTCAAGAACGTCTTCATATTGGTAGGTGTTCTTACGGCCATGTTTATACTTAACTACGCATTGACCATGATGGTGCTCTGCTTTGTACCTTTCGTGGTACTCTTCTCCATAATCTTCAGAAAGTTTTCCAGAAAAGCATACCGCAAGGTAAAGGACGGAACAACCGATATCAACACCTTCCTCTCCGAAAACCTTTCGGGTATGAAGATAATCCAGATATTTAACAGAGAAGAGCGCAAAAAGGCCGAATTCGATGCAAAGAATAAAGCTCTTGGCGAAGCAAAGCGTAAGCAGATATTCGTATTCGGTATATTCAGACCTTTGGTATATATGCTATATATATCCACTATCCTCTGTCTTCTCTATCTCAGCGGTAAGGGATATATTCAGGATACAACATTCCTCGGTCAGGTAATAGACGGAAGCATAATCGTTTCCTTCTACATGTATATTTCCAAGTTCTTTAACCCCATACAGAATCTTGCAGAACAGTTTAACAGACTCCAGTCTGCTTTCGCATCTGCAGAAAAGATATTCACCATACTTGACATCAAGCCCACCGTTGTGGACGAACCCGATGCCATCGAGCTTGAAAATGTAAAGGGTGATATTGAGTTCAAGGACGTATGGTTCGCCTACGTTGAAAACGAATGGGTGCTGAAGGGCGTTTCCTTTAAAGTCAATGCGGGCGATACGGTGGCCTTCGTAGGCTCCACAGGTTCGGGAAAAACCACCATACTCTCCCTTATCTGCCGCAACTACGACATTCAAAAAGGTCAGATACTAATTGACGGCATTGATATACGCAAGATAAAAATATCCTCCCTCCGCCGTCATTTCGGTCAAATGCTTCAGGACGTATTTCTCTTCTCGGGTACGGTAAGAAGCAATATTCTGCTTAACCTTGAGGGCGTAAACGACGATGAGGTTATGTCCGCCTGCAAATACGTTAACGCAGATAAATTCATAGCAAAGCTTAAGGACGGCCTTGATGAAGAGGTTCGCGACAGAGGTAACAACTTCTCCGCAGGACAAAGACAGTTGCTCTCTTTTGCAAGAACTATAGTTCATAAGCCTTCGGTTATGATACTGGACGAGGCTACTGCAAATATTGACACTGAAACCGAAATTCTTATTCAAGACTCTCTTGAAAAGATGATGAACATCGGTACAATGCTTATAGTTGCACACAGACTCTCCACCATTCAGCACGCCGATAACATAATCGTTCTTTCCCACGGAAAAATAATCGAACAGGGTAACCACGCAGAACTGTTGGAGAAAAAGGGCAAGTATTACGGACTCTATTCCCTTCAGGCTGACAGAGAGCTTCTGTCCGGAAAAAGCCTTACAAAGGTAAATTAGGTGATTCTTAAAATGAAAAAGCACTCTATACTCGTCATATTTACAGTCCTGCTGATACTGACGTTATCGGCATGCGGAAATTCGCTGACAATTACCGATGGACATTCTTCCGAATATCAGATAACGGTAGAAAGTTTTGATAACGTTACCGTGGCTGCCGCAGAATACCTTGCCTACGCCGTAAAAGAAAGTACGGGGGCTGAGATTCCCGTAATCTCACAGGAAGAATCGGTTATCAATGCAACCGTTCCCGAAAAAGAGATCCTGCTCAGAGAGGCAGAAGACCTTAACGGCAACGCCTACGAAATCACCGTCGATGAAAGCCGAATCATTATCACGGCAGAAGAAGGAAAACTCTTTGAATCGGTAAAAGCCATAACCGATAAGTGGGTTAATGAGAATTGCGGCATTGACAAAAACGGCAACCTTGTGCTTAACAATACTGTTGTGAAGTCATTAAGCGGCCTTGACGTGACCATAACCGACAGCATTAAAATACTTTCCCAAAATATCAGATATACAGATGACCCAAACGGCAATTCCATCAAAGAAAGAGCCCCCAGATTTCTTAAGCTTCTTGAAGAATATCAACCGGACATTATAGGTACTCAGGAAGTCACGAAAAAGTGGATGGATTTCTTTGAAGAAAATCTAGGAGATATCTACGGAATAGTAGGCTGTTCAAGAAACGGACACGGCGCGAAGGACGGAGAATGGAATGCCATTCTTTACCGCAAAGACAGGTTTGAGTTTATTGAAGGTGAAACCTTCTGGCTTTCCGAAACACCGGATGAAGATCAAACAAAGCTTGAAGGTTCAATTTACCGTATATGTACCTGGGCTTTGCTTAAGGATAAGGTTACGGGAAAGCTTTTTACCTTTAACAATACCCATCTCCAAAACGGCGAAGACAAGGATGATGTCAGAGCACAGCAGATAACCATACTGCTTGATTATCTTCGCGACAACGTGGGCTATCTCGAGTTATATCCCGCTTTCCTGACGGGAGATTTTAACGCTAAAAACACTTCCTCCGCATATTCTTTGACAACCGAAGTTTTCCGTGATTCAAAAGTTTCAACCTTTAAAAATTTAAGCGAAGTAAACTACACCTACCACGGCTACGGAAAATCAAAGTCGGCAATCGACTACTGTTTCCACACCCCCTATAACACCACCGTACTCGACTACAAGATACTTGACGACCAGTATGACGGCTACGTATCCGACCATTACGGCGTCCTGATAACGGCGGTAATTAACTGATAAAAAAGATGAACGATAATAAAGGTTTTACAATCAGACCCATAGCCCATATCAGAACGGATTTTGAAGAAAAATTCGGTATTCCCCGTCAAAGCGGGTTGATTGAAGGGCTTGAAGGCCGCATAGTTTTTGAGCCTGAATACAGAGTGAGAGAAGCCCTGCGCGAGATAGAAGGCTTCTCCCATTTATGGATAATATGGCAGTTTTCAAAAGCCGTAGGGGCAGACTGGCACCCTACCGTCAGACCTCCGAGATTGGGCGGAAACAAAAGAGTGGGAGTGTTCGCTTCACGTTCCCCCTTCAGACCTAACAATCTTGGACTTTCCTGCGTAAAATTAAAAGGAATAGATTGGGACTCACCCGACTCCCCTGCCCTTATAGTAAGCGGGATAGACCTTCTTGACGGAACGCCAATATTTGACGTTAAGCCATACATTCCCATTGCGGATTGTCAGCCCGAAGCAACTGAAGGGTATACTTCCTACACAAAGGAGCACAAGCTTCCCGTCAAATTTTCCGAAGGAACGGAAGCCCTTATACCAAAGGAAAAGCTTTCTGCCCTAACAGAGCTTTTAGCAAATGACCCCCGCCCGGGATATGATGCCGAAGGTAAGGAATACGGCTTGAAATTCGCAGGATTTGACGTTGGATTTAAGGTATCCGAAAGTACCGTTATCGTAACAAGAATATCAAAGTGAACAAAGAACAGGGATGCAATAATGCATCCCTGTTACTTTATTAAAAGTATTTTCAGTCAATATAAGCATCCACAGTTATCTCTGATGTTTCACCCAGCAGATTACCCGTAGAATCCACCTGTGCCACTGAAATCACCATAGGTTCGGAAAGATTTTGGAGGGCTGTGGACTTCAGAACCTTGACAACCTCCGAACTTTCAACTACCGTATCATAGAGCTTTCCGTTTATTTTTACCTTACTAAACTCTGTAAAATTACGGCCGTAAACGGTGAGGACGTTATCTTCAAGAAGGGCATCCGTTACCTCAATAGGCTCAACGCCGTATACTAATTCGGTGGGAGCATAAGGCAGCTCGTTTTCGGGATATGCATACCTTTCACCGTAAAGCATATCATATTCTAAGAGCTCAAGGTCGTGCAAATAATCCTCGTTGAAGGAGGCGGTCTGATGAAGCTTGGTAACGTTTCCGTTATTTACGCCAATAAGCTCAAGAACGTGGGCGGCAAGCTGAAATGCAGAGAGATTCTTCTCTTCGGCTTCAAGCCCATAATTGCTCCAGATAACGTATTCGGTATCAAGCAAGGTACCCTCGTTAAGGGCGTCTTCTTCAAATTCCATTGCGGGGAAATGGTCGCCAAACATTACAAGTACGGTCTTTTCTTCAAACTGCGAAAGCTCCATAATCAGGGTTCTCAAAGCCTCGGAGCTGGCTTTCATTTCGGATAAAAGATAAACGTACTGATT
>JAZSCR010000016.1:0-12203 GCA_045530715.1 Eubacteriales bacterium | reverse complement strand
ATATCCTTGAATGGTGCATTGAAAAGGTCAAGGGCCTTGTAAAGGATAATATGGGAGATTTCTTCTCCGGATACGCTCCTTTTATTGCGGCCGTTATAGCCCTTTCCGCTTTTTCAAGTTTGCTTGCCCTTTGCGGACTCTTTGCTCCCACCTCTGACATAAACGTAGTAGCAGGTTGGTCCATATTGGTATTTATCCTGATTACCTATTACAAGCTTAAGGGCGGTTTACTTAATTACCTTAAGGGATTTACGGAGCCTATATTCGTTATGCTTCCCCTTAATATTCTCGGTGAGGTTGCAACTCCCGTATCAATGGCCTTCCGTCATTACGGTAACGTTTTGTCTGGCTCTGTTATAGCAGTGCTTATAGCTGCAGCTCTTCAGGGGCTGTCGGGTTTGGTACTTGGCTGGCTTCCCGGATTTTTAGGTGATATACCCTTCCTTCAGATAGGTCTTCCCGCTATTCTTTCTGTTTATTTCGATATATTCAGCAGCTGTATGCAGGCCTATATATTTGCAATGCTGACAATGCTTAATATTTCGAATAACTTCCCTCAGGAAGAATACGAAAAAAGACAGCTCAAAAAGCTTGAAAAGAAAAACAAGAAATTAAAAGTAAGCAATTGATTTTTGGAGGCATATTGCGTGAAAGATGCTCTGCATCAATAAGATACAGTGCGTTTTTCACACCCAAGTTTAAATCTTTTCTTCGAAAATCTTTAAATTAATTTATGTGTTGTCGTAAAACGGCAACAAGGAGGTTTATTATGGAACTCGCTATTGGTATTATTTTAGGTTGTTGTGCTCTCGGCGCAGGTCTTTGTATGGGTATTGGAGCTCTCGGCCCTGGTATTGGTGAAGGTCACGCTGTCGCAAACGCTTGTGAAGCCATCGGCCGTCAGCCCGAAAGCAAGGGCGCTGTAACCTCTACAATGATTATGGGCTGTGCTATTTCCGAAACCACCGGTATTTACGCCCTCGTTATTGCAATCCTTCTTATCTTCGTTGCTCCCAATATTATGGTAAACGTTCTTAAGAACGCTCTCGGTATCTAATTGGAGAGAGGATCATTATGCAGTCGTTAGACATTATCTCCGTCAATCTCTGGCAGATACTTATTTCATTGGCTAACCTCACTCTTTTGTTTTTAATAATCAAGAAGTTTCTTTTCAAGCCTCTTCAAAAGATGCTTGATCAGCGAAAAGCCGAGCTTGACGGCCAGTATTCTGCCGCGGCTCAGGCTGAACAGGAAGCTCTTGCAACCAAAGAGTCTTGGGAAAACAAGATGCAGACCGCTTCTGCTGAAGCTAACGCCATTATACAGTCTGCTGCCGAGAACGCAAAATGGCGCGGAGAAAAAATAGTAGCCGAGGCTCAGGATAAGGCGGACGGTATTATCCGTCAGGCTGAGACCGAGGCTGAGCTTGAGCGTAAAAAGGCTCAGGCAGGCATTAAGCGCGAGATCGTAGACGTTTCTGCGGCACTTACAGAAAAAATGCTTGGCAGAGAGATCAACGCGCAGGATCATCGTGCGCTGATAGATTCCTTTATTGAGGAAATAGGTGAAAACGATGACGGAAATGAGTAAAGAATACGCAACCGCCCTCTTTATGCTCGGACGTGAAGTTGGGCGTGAAAAAGAATATTCGGAGGCGCTTAATAAGGTGATAGGTGCGTTTGAGGATGAACCCGATTATCTGGAATTCCTATCTTCGCCCGCAATTCCCGTAAAAGAGCGTCTTACCGCCATTGAGTCGGCATTCGCAACCCTCATTCCCGAGCACGTTCTGTCTTTTTTACAGCTTCTTTGTGAAAAGGGTAGAATAAGGGGCTTTAAGGAGGCCGTTGAGGAATACGACAGACTTCTCGATGCTTTTGAGAATATTTCCGTAGCAAAGGTTAAAAGTGCTGTTACTCTTACGGATAAGGAGCAGGCGCGCCTTGTAGAGAAGCTTGAAAAGATGTGCGGACATACCGTTACCCTGGTTTGCGAGGTAGATGAGTCCCTTATGGGCGGTATTATCGTAGAGGTTGACGGTAAAGTTATGGACGGAAGCTTACGCAGCCGTTTGCACCAAGTAAAGGATGTGATTAGCAGATGAGCTCAAGACCCGAAGAAATCAGTAATGTAATAAAAGAACAGATAAAGAACTACAGATCCCGTATCGAAATGAAAGAAACGGGCACCGTTATCCTCGTTGGTGACGGTATAGCAAGAGTTTATGGCCTTCGTGAGTGTATGGCCAGTGAGCTTTTGGAGTTTGAAGACGGCAGCTTCGGTATGGCCCAGAACCTTGAGGACGAAACCGTGTCTGTTGCTCTTCTTTCTGACAATAACAATATCCGTGAGGGTACCACCGTTCGTAGAACGGGTAAGGTTCTCTCCGTTCCCGTAGGTGAAGCCCTTCTTGGTCGAGTAGTAAACGCTCTCGGTGAGCCTATCGACGGAAAAGGCCCCGTGGCGTATACCGACACCCGCCCCATAGAATCTGAAGCCCCCGGTATTATTGAGAGAAAGAGCGTTTCCGTTCCTCTCCAGACGGGTATTAAGGCTATTGACAGTATGATTCCCATCGGTAGAGGTCAGCGTGAGCTTATTATCGGTGACCGTCAGACGGGTAAAACCGCAATAGCTATTGACACTATAATTAATCAGAAAAATACAAACGTTATTTGTATATACGTAGCCATAGGACAGAAGAACACTTCTGTTGTACAGCTTGCCACCGAGCTTGCCAATGCGGGTGCTATGGAGTATACCATAATCGTATCCGCTTCGGCTTCCGAATCTGCTCCTCTCCAGTACGTTGCGCCTTATTCGGGTTGCGCTATGGCAGAGTATTTCAGAGAGCAGGGGAAGGACGTACTTATAATCTACGACGACCTTTCAAAGCACGCCGTAGCTTACAGAGCACTCTCCCTTCTTATCCGCAGACCCCCGGGCCGTGAAGCCTACCCCGGCGACGTTTTCTATCTCCACTCAAGACTGCTTGAACGTGCGGCTTGCGTGGCTACCGAATACGGCGGAGGCTCCATTACCGCCCTTCCCATTATTGAAACCCAGGCGGGTGACGTTTCGGCTTACATTCCCACCAACGTAATTTCCATTACCGACGGTCAGATATTCCTTGAAACCGAGCTTTTCCACGCAGGCGTAATGCCCGCTATAAACCCCGGTATCTCCGTTAGCCGAGTAGGCGGTTCCGCACAGCTCAAGGCGATGAAGAAGGTTTCGGGTGAGCTTAAGCTCCTTTACTCTCAGTACAGAGAGCTTAAAGCATTTGCTCAGTTCGGAAGTGATCTTGACGCAGATACCAAGGCAAGACTTGCATTGGGTGAAAGAATCGTTGAGGTTCTCAAACAGGGTAAAAACTCTCCCGTAAGAGTTGGCTGTCAGGTTGCCATAGTTTACGCAGTAATCAACGGATATCTTAACTCCGTAGAGGTTAAGGGCGTAAAGGAATACGAACGCAAGCTCTTTGAACTGCTTGAAAATAAATACGGCAGTCTTCTGACCCGATTTGAAGAGGGCTATTACGATGATGCCGATATTGACGAACTTAAAAAGGCTCTGTCCGAAATGCAGAGGTGACGTCAATGGGCGCTGATATAAAGAAACTTCGAAACCGTATAAAAAGCGTTGATTCCACACTCCATTTGACCAAGGCTATGGGGCTGGTTGCATCATCCAAGATACGCCGTGCCACCGATGGAATGAATAAAGGCCGTCAGTATGCTTCTTCCGTTGATAAGATAGTAGAGCTTCTCTCCTTAAGCCCCGAGTGCGCCAAAAGCCCTTATATGACGGTAAGAGAAGGGGAGAGGACCCGGCTTATCGTTATTGCGGGTGACCGAGGTCTTGCAGGCGGATATAACGCAAACGTGTTTCGTCTTGTAAAGGAATACTCTGCCGAAGAGATAGTTCCCATAGGCAAAAGAGCCTGTGACAGATTCGGCGGAGAATGCGTTTTTGCAGAGGGGTTTGATTACCCAGAGGCCATAAGTCTTTCCAAAAAAATGTGCGCGGATTTTACCGAGGGTAAATACGACCGTTTGGGTATAATCTGCACCAAATACAACTCTATGATGTCGCAGGAAGCTCAGATAAAGTGGGTTCTGCCCTTACAACGCCGCGAAGGCGGGGAGAGCCGTACCGTAGTCTTTGAGCCCGACGAGATTTCCATTCTCAATGCCGCTATTCCCGAGTATGTTGCAGGCGTGCTTATGGCGGCTGTAAGAGAGAGCTTTGCCAGCGAGGTTGCTGCCCGTAGGGTTGCCATGGATTCCGCAGGCAAGAACGCTCAGGAGATGATAGACGACCTCAGCCTTGCATATAACCGTGCAAGACAGGGTGCTATTACTCAGGAGATTACCGAAATCGTCGCTGGAAGCGGCATGTAAAGTGCGGTTAGCGTGAAAGATAATCTACGCCAATTAGATGTTGTGCGCTCTTCACGCTTAAATTCAAAGATAGCTGAGCCATCTTTGAATTTGTTTTTGAGTCGCCTCAAACGGCGACATGGAGGTTTACTATGTCTAACGTAGCAAAAGGCAGCGTTTCGCAGGTCATGGGACCTGTTGTTGACGTTCGCTTTGAAGAGGGCAGCTTACCTGCCATATATAATGCCTTAACTATGAAGATAGGGGAGAAGACTCTGACCGTAGAGGTTGCCCAGCATATAGGCGATAACACCGCCAGATGTATTGCTATGTCTTCCACCGACGGCCTTAAAAGAGGCGAGCCCGTAACCGATACGGGCAAGGCTATAAGCGTTCCCGTAGGCCGTGAAACTTTAGGCCGAATCTTTAACGTTCTGGGTAATACGGTTGATAATCAGCCCGACCCCGACTGCGAAGAAAGGTGGAACATTCACCGTCCTGCCCCTGAGTATTCAGAGCTTTCCACAACCCCCGAAATACTTGAAACAGGTATCAAAGTCGTTGACCTTATCTGCCCCTTCTCCAAAGGCGGTAAGATAGGCCTTTTCGGCGGCGCTGGCGTTGGTAAGACCGTTCTTATTATGGAGCTTATCAACAATATCGCAAAGCAGCACGGCGGCCTTTCCGTATTTACAGGCGTTGGTGAACGTACCCGTGAGGGTAACGACCTTTATAATGAAATGAAGGAATCTGGAGTTCTTAATAAGACCACCCTTGTTTACGGTCAGATGAACGAACCCCCGGGAGCAAGAATGAGAGTAGCTCTCTCGGGCCTTACTATGGCCGAGTATTTCCGTGATGAGGAAAATCAGGACGTGCTTCTCTTTATAGATAACATATTCCGTTTCACCCAGGCAGGCTCCGAGGTTTCGGCTCTTCTTGGCCGTATGCCTTCCGCCGTTGGCTATCAGCCCACTTTGGCCAATGAGATGGGTACCCTTCAGGAACGTATTACCTCCACAAAGAAGGGCTCCATTACCTCTATTCAGGCCGTTTACGTTCCTGCTGACGACCTTACCGACCCTGCTCCCGCAACTACGTTTGCTCATCTGGATGCGACCACCGTTCTTTCAAGAAATATAGCATCTCAGGGTATTTATCCTGCGGTTGACCCCCTGGAGTCTACCAGTCGTATCCTTTCCGCAGAGATACTTGGGGAAGAGCATTACAACGTTGCCCGTGAGGTTCAGCGTATACTTCAGCGTTATCAGGAGCTTATGGATATTATTGCCATCATGGGTATGGATGAGCTTTCCGATGAGGATAAGCTTCTCGTTGCCCGCGCAAGAAAGATTCAGAGATTCCTTTCCCAGCCCTTCCACGTTTCCGAGAAGTTTACAGGCTTTGAGGGCGTTTACGTTCCTCTTTCCGAAACCATCAGGGGCTTTAAGGAAATAATCGAAGGCAAACACGACAACCTGCCCGAGTCTGCATTCCTCTTTGTAGGTACCATAGACGAGGCAGTTGAAAAGGCAAAGAAGGTGGCGCAGTGAACACCTTCCCTTTGATAATATCAACCCCCAACGGTAACGCCTTTGACGGTGAGGCTGTAAAGCTTGTAGTAAGAGGTATTGAGGGTGAACTTGCCGTAATGGCGGGACACATTCCCTTTATTACTTCCGTAAAGCCCTGCGAATGCAAGGTTGAGCTTGAAGACGGCACTGAAAAAATAGGCCGTACCGAAGGCGGCCTTCTTACCGTAGCTAAGGAAAACGTAACTCTCCTTTGCGGAAAGTTTGATTGGTAATATATGAAATAAAAAAATGATCCGTCCACAATGTGGCGGTGTCCGTAAGATAGTTAACCGGCACAGCGAATTGCTTCTGTTGTGCCGGTCGTTGTATAATACGCTTTTATGTGATAAAATAGGGATAAACAGACTGATAAACCGGAATTTGCTGATATTGAAAAATGGATTTGACAAAGAGATGATAAAATCGAATCATGTCAAAGCACGCCATATTGAAATAAAACGGAGTAGTAAAAGTTATGAAAATAAACCGTTTACGCCACCTGTCTTTTATTTT
The DNA here is from genome assembly GCA_045530715.1 of Eubacteriales bacterium. Taxonomy (GTDB): domain Bacteria; phylum Bacillota; class Clostridia; order Oscillospirales; family UBA644; genus JAZQLP01. Next base: position 5,734 of record JAZSCR010000016.1, on the reverse strand, counting down.
TTTCTTCTTTGTACTATTGACCGGCTGCGCGCAAAACAAGATGGAACCGATACAGGAAAACTACGAATATTCACTAAAGAGCATATATTATCTTGAACCGGATATTTCAGCGGGAGCGGTGAAAAAAACTGCCCTTGCAACAAGTACCGATGACGGAAATTTCTATGTTTTTTCAGAGGACCAATCTGTAGCGAATGAGTTCGTTAATGCCCAACGAACACTGGTTGCATATCTTCGAAGCCAAGGTGCACATATTGATGAAATGACCTATTATGGTATGGACTATGGATACAGTTTCAGTAAAAGTAGCAAAAGCAGTGCATATGTATCCCTGTCTGATATACGAAGTTGGCAGCAAGTACTTGTCACGCTTCAGACTGTTTGGGGCGACTATACTGATTACGGCTATCTTTTTGCTCTCTCAAATGCCATTGCAGAAGAACTGGAATGGAAAACGGACGATATACCTGCCTATAAGAATAAAGAGACAGATTTATTCTTTGTTGAGAATCCGTCTGCGGTTAATTTACTTTATCCAACATTCACCACAAAATTTGCGTCTCTGGAAACTGTTAACAACAGCAAAGCTCTTGCTTGCTTCCTCTTGAAGAATATCAACTGGAAGACCGCATTGAATAAAACGGTATCGGATCAGCTGGATGATTATTATGAATTGATAACTTGATATGCCCAGCGCCTTTCCATTCCGTTTGCTCGGCAGACTTGTGGATATGCCTACTATGGAGAAAATATTAAGCTTCGCATTATGACTACCTATTTGGAAATTCTTATCGACGGTAACTTTCATGATGTCAAAGAAAGTACATATGGAGATTGTTGGAACGATTATTTATCCATATATAAAACGGTCAACTTAATTGATAACGAAACGTCAACAGCGGTCGAGTTCTTTGATTTGCAAAATACAGTTAAAATAATGCAACTGAAACTTATAGACAGTAACCATGAATGGATAGTCATGCATCTTCCGGAAAATCGTGGGGGAATGTACTTCGGACCGACTGCTTACGTGAATTCATTATTCCATTATTTGCACGAATACTATCATCATCTTGAGTTTGAATTAACAGGGAAACTTGAGCATAGCTGGCAGTCACAAGCTTTTTGCGAGATTGGCGCATCGCATTCCCAATACAGGCCGGAAGGAATTAAAAAGATCCTTTCGGAAGTAGGAAGTGGGATTGATCTTTTCTATATGTGCACAGGATGCGAATATCACGCCGAAAGAAATGACTATTATGAAGCGTTTGATATTTTGTGTTTTGCAGAAGATTATTATGAGCTCCAATATGCCGGGGCAGAATCAGTGAATTCCTTTAGTCGTTATTTAATGGATATTTATGGAGAAAAAACAGTTTGTGATTTAATGCTCTATCCGGATACAGTTGAAGCAGTCACAGGAGAAACCTGGGTGCAATTAGCTTCAAAATGGGAGCAGCAGATTCGTGAGAAATACTCTGGTGTAAAATTACCTTTTATCGAATGGTAAGGGCGCACTTCTATACACAATTCAGTGTAGTGTGCGGTACAGAGTCGTACCGAAGGAAAACGTAACTATCCTTTGCGGGAAATTTGAATGGTAATATATGAAATAAAAGATGATCCGTCCACAATGGTGGGCGGATTATTTTGATTTATACCTTGACAAACGATATCTTTCTATTGTAAAATATAATTGTAAAGGAGGATATGATTATGATGAACAAGAAAAATATAATTTTTTTGATTTTAGCCGCTGCTTTTGTTTTACTTATAGTTATATTTTCAACTGTTAGATACGTATATCTCGATAACGGTATGCCTTGGAAGATAAATGAGAAAATAACCGCATTTGAATTTGGCGGTGCAGAGCCTGTAGAGAGTATAGAACTTGACTTAGACGTTTTTAGAAAGTATTCGGGAGGGAAGGCTCCTTGGCGCGGTACTATTACTTTTGAAGGCGTTGAATACGAGGTTCAAAATATCGGTCACGAGAAAAAGCGTGGGGTTGATATAATAGGATACGTTATACTAAGCGAAGGGGTTTTTAAAGAAAGTTTGAGCGTGCATATCTGGAATGACGACGGTCAACTGCTATATATGATTGATCTGTTCAGAGATGACGATTACAAAGCTTATTTCGGCCCTGCCGACAGTTATGAAGAAGCAAAAACCGTTTTTGATAAATTAACCACTCCGTAATAATAGAAAACCGCTTGCCCGAGGGCAAGCGGGTGCTCTGTTTATATGCAAATGCCGTTTAGTTATACCATTTTTTCGGGGTGAAATACCTCGTCGAATTTTTCGGCGGTGAGAAATCCCAGCTCTACGCAAGCGTCCTTAAGCGATATGTTGTCATCAAAGGCTTTTTTTACGGTTTTTGCGGCGTTTTCATAGCCGATATATGGGTTGAGTGCTGTAACGAGCATAAGGGAATTATGGAGATTGTTGTGCATCTTTTCTTTATTTGCTTTTATGCCCATAGCACAGTTTTTATTAAAGGAGAGTATGGATTCGGTCAAAAGTCTGCCCGACTGAAGGAAATTATATATACATACGGGCATAAACACGTTTAGCTCAAAGTTACCCTGGGATGCTGCAAGACCCACGGCTACGTCGTTACCCATTACCTGTACGGCAACCATAGTAACCGCCTCGCACTGGGTGGGGTTTACCTTGCCGGGCATAATGGATGAACCGGGCTCGTTTTCGGGGATAAATATTTCTCCCAGACCGTCTCTTGGACCACTTGCAAGCCAACGAACGTCGTTTGCTATCTTCATCATATCTGCCGCAAGAGCCTTCATTGCCCCGTGGGCGAATACCAGCTCGTCCTTTGAGGTGAGGGCGTGGAATTTATTGGGTGCGGTAACGAAATTTTTACCCGTCAGATTGCTTATCCGGTCAGCAACCTTTTCTGCAAAGCCCTTGGGAGCATTGAGCCCCGTTCCTACTGCCGTACCGCCGAGGGCAAGTTCCTTAAGGGGAGTTACGGAAAGATTGAGTAACTCCAAATCTCTCTCTAGACTGGCTCTCCATCCGCTTATTTCTTGGCTGAATGTTATGGGCGTTGCATCCTGAAGGTGGGTTCTACCGCTTTTAACGATACCTTCGTTTTCTTTTTCAAGGGTCTTGAAGGTGTCTATAAGGGTCTGAGTGGCAGGAATGAGTCTATCCTCAATCATGCACACCGCCGCAATATGCATGGCTGTGGGGAACGTGTCGTTAGAGGATTGGCTCATATTTATATCGTCGTTGGGATGAAGAAGTTTTTTACCTGCTATCTCATTTCCTCTGTTAGCAACGACTTCGTTTACGTTCATATTGGATTGGGTTCCCGAGCCGGTTTGCCAAACCACGAGAGGGAAGTGGGTGTCAAGACTTCCGGATATGACCTCGTCGCAGGCCTTTTTAATAGCACACAGCTTTTCGTCAGTCATTTTTTCGGGACGGAGCTGATTGTTTGCAATAGCTGCCGCTTTTTTAAGAATACCGAAAGCCTTTATTACCTCTTTGGGCATAGTTTCTACGTTAACGCCTATTTGGAAATTCTCAAGGCTCCTTTGTGTCTGGGCGCCCCATAAGCGGTCAGCGGGAACCTTTACTTCTCCCATAGAATCGTGTTCAATACGGTATTCCATAACATTTTTCTCCATTATACAAAAACACTACTTAGTATATTAAAACACTTTTTTCGGTTAATGTCAAGAAGGAACGATATTTGTTTTCATTTTCAATTTACAAAATTCAAACTCTGTTTGAAATATCCCGCCTCCGTATGGGTTTATATTGACAAATAATGCTTTTTTATGCTATAATTATACCAAGTTTAATAAGGAGGCTACAGTATGAATCCTCAATACAGAAAAGTAAAAAAATACTACGAGATGATGAGCAGTAAATCCCGTTACTGCAACACTTCTCCCATTCCCGATATAGCTATATGCCCCTGCGATTATAAGGTGGGACACACTCCTCCCGCACTTAACCAGTTCGTGCCCTACATTCCCGGAAGCGACTGGGGTAACGGTGACGATTCTCATGCTTGGTTCCATTTTACCGTGGAAGTTCCCGAGGAGATGAAAGCAAAGCCCGTTCTTCTCAGCGTAAAGACCGATAAAGGCGGCTGGGATGCGGTAAATCCCCAGTTTATACTCTACATAAACGGCAGACTTGTTCAGGGTCTTGATACCAACCATACCCTTGCTTTCCTTGAAGGCGAGGAGGTTTACGACGTATACGTTTACGGATACACCGGCGCAAAGATTCCCAAGGCAAAGTTCTTTGCTGAAATAACAAACCTCAACGTTGAGGTTGAGCAGTTGATGTACGATATCAAGGTACCCTTTGAGATGCTTGATTATCTCCGCCCCGATTCTCAGGAATATATGGAGATACTTTATCATCTTCACAAGGCCGTATCTATGTTCGACCTTTACGAGCTTAACTCCGAGGAATACTTTGCTTCCATATCCAGAGCAAAGAAGTATATGGATGAAGAGTTTTACGGTAAGTTCTGCAAAGAGCAGCCCTCTACCGTTATATGTATAGGTCACACCCATATTGACTGTGCTTGGAGATGGACTCTCCGTCAGACCAGAGAGAAGGTACAGCGTTCCTTCGCTACCGTTCTCGAGCTTATGAAGAGATACCCTGAATATAAATTTATGTCCTCTCAGGCTCTCCTTTATAAGGATATGAAGGAAGAGGCTCCCGAACTCTACGAAGAAATAAAAGAGAGAGTAAAAGAGGGAAGATGGGAAGTCGAAGGCTCCATGTGGGTAGAAGCTGACTGTAATCTTTCTTCGGGCGAAAGCCTTATCCGTCAGATAGTTTACGGTAAGAGATTCTTTAAGGAAGAATTCGGCGTAGATAATCATATTCTTTGGCTCCCCGACGTTTTCGGATATGCGGCCGCTATGCCCCAGATACTCCGCAAGAGCGGTGTAGACTGGTTTGTTACCTCAAAGATAAACTGGAACGATACCAATACAATGCCATACGATACCTTTGCATGGACGGGTATTGACGGTACTAAGATAAATACCTACTTCATCACTGCTCAGGACAGAGCAAAGGCTCTGCAGGACGGCGGATTCAGACGTGGCGCTACCTATAACGGTAACACTAGCTCCCGCATGATAGAAGGTACCTGGGAACGTTATATGCAGAAGACTCTCAACAACGAGGTTCTTCTTCCTTACGGTTACGGTGACGGTGGCGGCGGACCTACCGCAGAGTATCTTGAGATGAGAAGACGTACTGAAAAGGGTATCCCCGGCGCACCCAACGCAAAGGTTGATTTCCTCGGCAACTTCTTTGACCGTTTGGGCAAAAAGATAGAAAATAATCCTTTATTGCCCCAGTGGAGAGGCGAGCTTTACCTTGAATTCCACAGAGGTACATACACTTCTATTGCAAAGAATAAGAAGAATAACCGCCAGAGCGAATTCCTCTTTCTTGATGCGGAATTTATGTCAAGTATGGCAAAATCCCTTCTCGGCGGAGAGTTCCCCAAGGATGTTTTGAGACACGGCTGGGAAATGATTCTTACCAATCAGTTCCACGATATAATCCCCGGCTCCTCCATAAAGGAAGTTTACGATCAGAGCGATATTGATTACGCGGAAATAAAGGAAATCGGCCATAAGATAGTTTCCGATTCCAAGAAGTCTATTGCAAGTAAGATCTCTGCAGACAAGGGATATATCGTATTCAATCCCCATTCCTTCGA
>JAZSCR010000070.1:0-4888 GCA_045530715.1 Eubacteriales bacterium | reverse complement strand
TGAAAGGAATCATGGGTGCGGAAAGCTGGGAGAATACCTTAAGGCAGGTATAGAGGGTCATATAGGCGTTTATCTTATCCTGAGTCATTTCCTTAACCCAGAATCTCTCTCTGGAGCGGCGTACGTACCAGTTGGAAAGGTCGTCTACGAAGGCCTGGAGAGCTCTTGCGGTTTCGGGAATCTTATAGGTTGCCAGAGCGTCGTCAACCACGTTGATAAGGGAGTTAAGCTTGGAAAGTATCCACTTATCCATTACGGGAAGCTTTTCTCTGTCAAGGGTATACTTGGTGGGATCGAAGGAGTCTATATTGGCGTAGAGGATATAGAAGGCGTAGGTGTTCCAAAGAGTGCCCAGGAACTTACGCTGACCTTCGGTGACTGCACCCTTGGAGAACTTGTTGGGGAGCCAAGGAGCGGAGTTGGAGTAGAAGTACCATCTGATAGCATCCGCGCCGTGCTCTGCAAGAGCCTCGAAGGGGTCAACGGCGTTGCCCTTGGACTTGGACATCTTTTCGCCGTTCTCGTCAAGAACGTGGCCCAGAACGATAACGTTCTTATAAGGAGCCTTGTTAAAGATGAGGGTGGATATTGCAAGAAGGGAGTAGAACCAGCCTCTGGTCTGGTCGATAGCCTCGGAGATAAAGTCTGCGGGGAAGTGAGAATCAAAGATATCCTTGTTCTCAAAGGGATAGTGCCACTGAGCGAAGGGCATTGCACCAGAGTCGTACCAGCAGTCGATAACCTCTTTTACTCTCTTCATCTGCTTGCCGCACTTGTCGCATCTGATGGTTACGGCATCAACGAAGGGCTTGTGAAGCTCGATGTTTTCGGGGCAGTTGTCGGACATTTCCTTAAGCTCTGCAATGGAGCCTATGGCATGACGGTGGCCGCATTCACATTCCCAGATGTTAAGGGGAGTACCCCAATATCTGTCACGGGAAAGACCCCAGTCCTGAACGTTGTTGAGCCAGTCGCCGAAACGGCCCGTACCGATGCTTTCGGGAATCCAGTTAACGGTCTGGTTATTCTTTATAAGGTCGTCGCGAACGGCGGTCATCTTGATAAACCAGGTATCGCGAGCGTAGTAGATAAGGGGTGTGTCACATCTCCAGCAATGGGGATAGGAGTGCTCGAAGGGAAGAGCCTTGTAGAGGAGTGCTCTCTGACGGAGGTCTTTGAATACCTCTGCGTCGGCGTCCTTACAGAACATACCTGCCCAAGGAGTTTCGGCAGTCATTTCGCCCTTGGAGTCAACCATCTGAAGGAAGGGAAGGTCGTACTTTCTGCCCACGCGGTTGTCGTCCTCACCGAATGCGGGAGCGATATGAACTATACCAGTACCGTCGGTAAGGGTTACGTAATCGTCGCAAACGATGTAATAGCCCTTCTTGTCAAGCTCCCTGAAGTTAAAGAGGGGCTCGTATTCGGTATATTCAAGGTCTTTACCCTTGTACTCGCAAAGAATGTGGTAGGTTCCCTCGCCGAGAACGGTGTCAAGGAGAGCCTTTGCCATGATGTAGATGTCGCCGTCGTCAGACTGAACCTTTGCGTAGTCCTCTTTTGCGTTAACGCATAGAGCAACGTTGGAGGGAAGAGTCCAGGGAGTGGTGGTCCAGGCAAGGAAGTACTCACCCTCGGCGCCCTTTACCTTGAACTTGGCAATAGCCGACTTTTCCTTTACGTCCTTATAGCCCTGAGCAACCTCGTGGCTTGCAAGAGCAGTACCGCAACGGGGGCAGTAAGGAACTATCTTAAAGCCCTTATAGAGAAGGCCCTTGTCCCAGATCTGCTTGAGTGACCACCATTCGGATTCTATATAATTGTTATCGTAGGTAACGTAGGGATCGTCCATATCAGCCCAGAAGCCAACGGTACCGGAGAAGTCCTCCCACATACCCTTGTACTTCCAAACGCTTTCCTTACATTCGGCAATAAAGGGCTCAACGCCGTAGCCCTCTATCTGTTCCTTACCGTCAAGGCCGAGCTTCTTTTCAACCTCAAGCTCAACGGGGAGACCGTGGGTATCCCAGCCTGCCTTACGGAGAATGTGGTGCCCCTTCATGGTACGGTAACGGGGAATCATATCCTTGATAACGCGGGTAAGCACGTGACCGATATGGGGTTTACCGTTGGCCGTGGGAGGGCCGTCGTAGAAGGTGTAGGTCTCGCCCTTTTCCTTCTGGGTTATACTCTTTTCAAAGATGGAGTTTTCTTTCCAGAAATTCTCCACCGCTTTTTCTCTGTCCACGAATCTGAGATCCGTTGATACCTTGTCGTAAAGCATTGTTTTCCTCCGTTAGATAAATGTTTTCCAACTAAAGCGCATAAAAAAATCCGTCCCCTAACGGGACGGAGATAATTCACCGCAACCACCCATTAAGTCACTCCAACTTTCGTTGTTTATGCTCCCCTCTGTAACGGGAAGGCCCCGGCACGGCTTAATGGCGGAAATTCCGCTTTCGGCTTGCGACTCGGAAGTGATATTCGGAACAGGATAATCACCGTCGGGCTCACACCGTCCCCGATTCGCTGAGGCTTTCCCACAGTTCCTACTGTCTTCGTCAAAGTCTTTGTAGTTGTATTTTGTTAATAAAATGATATTATAATTATGTGACAAGAATTTAAACATATTCATATTTTTTTATGAAACATAGGCATGTAACCCACATTTTACTGTTGACAAGCCAACCATAAAGTGGTAAAATCATATTGTTATTCCATACCAAAAGGAGAATAGAAATGAACATTCAGGATTTACTTACCAAGATCGGCGAGATAGGCATTGACGTTGGTCTCAAAATACTCGCCGCGTTACTTATCTTTATCGTTGGCAAGATAGTTATTAAGGTACTTGTTAAATTCCTTAAGAAGGAAAAGGTACTCAAGAACATCGACATTGCCGCAAAGAACTTCATCATCAGCTTTTTAAAGGCTCTCCTTTATATCATGCTGGTAATCACCATAATTGCAATCCTTGGTGTACCCATGGCCACCATTATTGCAGCCGTAGGCTCGGCAGGTCTGGCAATAGGTCTTGCTCTTCAGGGCGGTCTTTCCAATATCGCGGGCGGTATTCTTATTATAATATTCAAGCCCTTTACCGTGGGCGACTATATCACCGTTACGGGTGAAAGCGGAACGGTAGAAAAGATAGACATCTTCTACACCACCATCATCACCGTGGATAACAAGAGAATCGTACTCCCCAACTCCATCGTTTCAAGCAACGCCGTTACCGACTATTCGGCTAAGGAGACCCGCAGAGTTGACCTTACCTTCTCCGCAGGCTACGAATGTGACGTTGAAAAGGTCAAAGAGGTTCTTATGCAAACTGCCTCGGCTCACGAGCTTGTATTTGACGATCCCGCCCCCTTCGTACGTCTGGGCGAACACGGTGACAGCGCCCTTATATTCTACTGCAGAGTATGGTGCAATAACGCCGACTACTGGACTGTATACTTCGACCTTACCGAAAAGGTCAAGGAAGCCTTTGATAAGAACGGAATTTCTATTCCCTATCCCCAGTTGGATGTGCATAATAAATAGGGTCCAGGGGCCAGGGAACAGGGGCCAGGGAAATAAAAGATAAAAATACAGTTGCTATCGCAGATTTTATGCAAATCAAAGGAGCCCTCTTGTAAAAGAAGGCTCTTATTTTTTTGCTGATAAACTTCAATTTCCGTTTTCTCGCCGAAGGCGAAGGTGCAGGGTGCCACCCGGCACCCAAACTCCTGCCTCCCTCTTGAGGGAGGGGAACCGTTTACGGTGGTGGGAGTGACTAACAGAGATTCTGCGCAAAATTCGGCACGACTAATATTGTGATTCTGTATAAGAGAGCAGTCGTTTCCCGTAGGGCGCAGAATGCACTTCTTTTTTATTGTACAATCAACAAATTCAAAGTCGTAAATGACTTTGAATTTTACAGCGGAGAACGCATGTGTCGTATCACTGTAGCGTAGAATCCGCTGTTTGCCACTCCCCCCGCCATAAATGGCCCTCCCCCCTCAAGAGGGGGGCATTTAAATCGCGCCCTGCGGGGCGCACCGCTTTTTCCTGGCCCCTGTACCCTGGACCCTGGCCCCTACATGTAATACCACTCATCAAAATCGTCCACTTCTTTTCGGTCAAGGTAATAGCCCACGTCGCGGACGGATACGATTTTGAGCTTGGAATCCAGACTGCGGAGCTTTTTACGAAGGAAGGACACGTACACCTCAACGTTGTTGTACTCAGCATCCGAATCGTAGCCCCATATCTTGTCGGTAAACTTATTCTTGGGAATAACCTGATTGGGATTAATAGCGAATATCTCCATAAGGGCAAACTCCTTGCCGCGGAGCTTTTCCTGCTTACCGTCCTTCTCAATAGTTCGCAATCTTCTGTCAAACCATATATCTCCCACGGAAAATTTATCCCCGATGAACACCGCGCGGCGGCGAGCAAGGGATCTAAGGCGGGCAGTAAATTCCTCCTGGGCAAAGGGGCTGCTCAGTGCATCGTCCGCCCCGTTGTTAATAGCCATAACCCTGGCCTCTACGGTAGAAGATGCCGAGACGTAAAATATCGGAGTATGTATACCATTTTTACGAAGACGGATAATAACGTTAAGATAATCCATGGTAACGAATACGGTATTTAAAACGATAACGTCATAGTCCCCCGTTTTCGCATAAGGGAGTATCTCGTCGTATTCGCTTATCTTGTCCGAGAGGTGGGCAGCATTGGATACCGGCACGAATAAAGAATTTTTTCCTGCGTTATTTGGCTCGACTAATAATACTTTCATATAGTCCCTCAATTTCCCATTTGCGGCAGGATTTTGAACTTTTGTCCAATTCCCGCCCAAAATAGCATTTTTTATCAATTATAGACCCATTATAACACATTT
>JAZSCR010000055.1:0-1653 GCA_045530715.1 Eubacteriales bacterium | reverse complement strand
TAGTTACGAGAAATATGGGAGCAGGAGGAGCCGAAAGGGTCATCTCTCAGCTTCTTGACAGTTGGATAAAAAAGGGACATAACCTCCCTCTTATTCTTTTGGATAACTGTGAGGATTTTTACCCCGTACCGTCGGACGTGTCGGTTTTCCGTATAGGTCAGGTGTCCCAAAATTCCCTTTTTGATAAGATAGGGCGCTATGCCAAGGTTCGTAACAGGGTAAAAGAAATAAATCCCGACGTGGTTCTTACCCTTCCCGAAGAAATAGGTATTTACGTTATCGGCGCCTTGCTTTTTACCAGAATCCCCGTAGTTGTGTCTGAAAGAAACGATCCCCGTTCTATGCCAAACAAGAAGGTTACCCGACAGCTTAGAGAGGTGCTTTATCCTTACGCTGACGGTTTTATATTTCAGACTACGGGAGCCGCCTCTTTCTTTCCCGAAAAGATCCGTCAAAAGGGAACTGTTATTCCCAATCCCCTTGACCTTTCCCGTATTCCCGAGCCCTACGTTGGCGAAAGGGAAAAGGTAATAGCGGGTGCGGGCAGATTTGAAAAACAAAAGAATTTTCCGTTGCTTATAGAAGCGTTCTCCCGATTTTACGCATCCCACCCCGATTATAAGCTTGTTATTTACGGCGACGGAAGTCTTCGCGACCAATGGACGGAATATGCCCGTTCCTTGCTTCCCGAAACCGCATTCTCCTTCCCAGGCAAGGTTAACGACCTTCCCCATAAACTGAGCAAGGTGTCTGCCTTCGTTCTTTGCTCTGACTTTGAGGGTATGCCCAACGTTCTTATTGAGGCTATGGCATCTGGAGTTCCTTCAATTTCCACCAACTGCCCTGCAGGTGGATCGGCAGCTCTTATTAAGCAGGGTGAAAACGGTATTCTCGTTCCTGTAAGGGATAGCCATGCTATGGCAGAAGCTATTTGCTATATGACTGATGAGCCGGAAGATGCAGCTCTTATGGGGTTTGCCGCTTCAGAAATCTGCACTGAGCTGGATGCGGAAAATATTTGTTCAAAATGGTTTGAGTTTCTTGAAAAAACAGTTAATCGGAGTAAAAAGTAATGTATACGGGGCAGATTGACGCCTTTTCTTTTCTCCTTTATACCGCTCTCGGCCTACTTTCCTTTTTCTGCGTAAGAATGGCTATGCGGATACCTTCACAGGGGATAGAAAACAAAAAAAGAATATGTGGGCGACAGCTTCTATGGCTGGGAGTGTTATTCGTTGCTCTCCTCTTTGTGGCTACCTTCCGAGAGGTCGGATATAAATTGGGCGGTGCTGATTCCCTAAATTATATCAATATCTTTCTTCATTCAAACGATTCCGCTTCGCCTTTTTCGGAAATGGTTTCCGAGCCTGTGTATCTTTGGTATTGCCAACTCATAAGACTTTTTACGGATAATTACAGAATATTTTTTGCTCTTACTTACGGCATTATCCTTTTGGCGTTCTGTCTTTTTATAAAAAAGTTTTGTCCCGGTCAAAATATTTATTATTCGCCCTTTATTTTGCTCGTTTATCCCTATCTGAAGGGCTTATGTACTCTCAGGAGTACCTTTGCCGTAGCCTTTTTGCTCTTGGGACTCGTTATTTTCAGCAATAAAAAGCTTCCCCTTCGCATTATAGGTTGTTTCATAATAGT
>JAZSCR010000177.1:0-11654 GCA_045530715.1 Eubacteriales bacterium | reverse complement strand
GGAAATAAACGACCTTGGCTCCATTACAAAGGATATTGACCCCGCTGCCCACTCCGATTGGGTTCATTATACCGAGGAGGGGAGCAAGATACTTGCCGCCGCAGTAACGGAGAAAATTGAGAGGTACATATAGATATGAATAAGATAATTAACATTGACAATCTTCGTAGATTTGCCTACGTTAATGATAAGGTATGCACCCGCCCCATTAAAGGGATAGTTATTTCTTTTTTCGGACTGGGCGGCAGCTCGATGTATAACACCGATAACGACCAGGGCGTTTATTTTGGCGACAGGGGTATACTTTACGTAGTACCCTATACCAACCCCTGGGCATGGATGAACAAGCAGGCTATTGAATACACCGACGAAATAATAGACCTTCTATTTAAAGAATACGGCCTTTCCGAGGATACTCCCGTGGTATCTACGGGGGGAAGCATGGGCGGTCTTGCGGCTCTCGTGTATACCAAATACGCCAAGCGCACTCCCGTGGCCAGCGTTGCAAATTGTCCCGTGTGCGACCTGCCTTATCATTTTACCGAGCGTGACGACCTGCCCCGCACCCTTTACAGTGCCTTCTGGCATGAAGATGGGAATATGGAAGAGGTTCTTGAAAAGTTTTCGCCCCTTCATCTGGCTCCCAATATGCCAAAGGTTGACTATTATATCTTCCATTGCGAGGAGGATAAGGCGGTCAATAAGGGGAAGCATTCGGATAGATTTGTGTCCGCTATGATAGAAGAGGGAAGAGAGATTACCTATCACCCCGTTCCCCGTATGGGTCACTGTTCTTTGACGGTTGAGATGCGAAATCTCTATCTGGAATACGCCGTCAAGGCAGTAGAGAAAAAATAACTAATTTTATACCGATAAAATTTACAATATAATGATTGAATAGTAAAAGAATCTCTGATATAATTGATTTATAAATTTTTCATTACCGAGGGAAATATATGAGTATACGCATTGGTATTTACGGTTACGGAAATCTCGGCAGGGGCGTTGAAAGCGCCATAGCCCAGAATAAGGATATGGAGCTTGCGGCTGTATTCACACGCAGAGACCCCTCCACCCTCAAGCTTCACACGGAGGGCGTAGAGGCCGTAAGCGCAAACAAGGTAAAAGATTTTATAGATAAAATAGACGTTATGATACTCTGCGGCGGAAGCGCCACCGATCTCCCCACCCAGACTCCCGACCTTGCAAGGTATTTCAACGTGGTTGACAGCTTTGACACCCATGCAAGGATCCCCCAGCACTTTGCCAACGTTGACGATGCGGCAAAGGCTTCGGGTAAGGTTGGTATGATATCCGTGGGTTGGGACCCCGGAATGTTCTCCCTTAACAGGCTTTACGCAAGCTCTATACTCGTTGACGGTAAGGACTATACCTTCTGGGGCAAGGGCGTAAGTCAGGGCCATTCCGATGCCATACGCAGAGTAGAGGGCGTAAAGGACGGCAAACAGTACACCGTGCCCGTAGAAGCTGCCCTTGAATCCGTTCGTAAGGGTGAAAATCCCCAGCTTACCACCCGTCAGAAGCATCTTCGTGAGTGCTTCGTCGTTGCCGAAGAGGGGGCAGACAAGGCAAGAATAGAGGCCGAGATAAAATCCATGCCCAACTATTTTGCCGACTACGACACTACCGTTCACTTTATTTCCCAGGAAGAGCTTGACCGTGACCACAGCGGAATTCCCCACGGCGGCTTCGTTATAAGAAGCGGAAAAACAGGCTTTAACGGGGAGCATTCTCATATTATCGAGTACAGCCTTAAGCTTGACTCTAACCCCGAATTTACCGCTTCTGTAATAGTTGCATACGCTCGCGCTGCTTACAGAATGAATAAGGAAGGCCAGTCCGGCTGCAAGACCGTATTTGACGTTCCTCCCGCATATCTTTCCCAAAAGTCAGGGGAAGAGCTTCGTAAAGAAATGCTTTAATAAAACAGGATATAAAAAAGACCTGCGAGAATATCTCGCAGGTCTTTGTGCTTGTGATTTAAAATTCCACAACTGCCATAATTGGGTAGTGGTCGGACACGAAAAGTCCGTTGGGGCGCTTGTCGGTAATTATCTTGTAAGAATGGACCTTCATCTTCTTTTTGAGGACGAAGATGTGGTCGATTACCGTGTCCTCGGCGTGCTTTACGTCGCCAAAGCCGTTGAAGGTGTTACCCATATCGGCGGTCTTTGCGATATATTTTGCATTGCCGACCTTTTCGTCGGGGAAGGACTTGTATACGTCAGTGGTTTCGTTAACGTTAAAGTCACCCGTAAGAATAGCGGGGATATCGTAAGAGGTCAGGGTGTTCTTTACCATTGCCGCGCCGTTCTTCTTGGCCTCGGGTCCGCGGTGGTCAAGGTGTGTGTTTATTATCGCAAATTCCTTGCCTCTCTTGGACTTAAGCTTTATATGGGTACATATTCTGTGACAAGCGGCATCCCAGCCCTTGCCTATAACGTCGGGAGTTTCGGAAAGCCAGAAGGTTCTGTCTTCAAGAAGCTCATACTTGTTCTTCTTGAAGTATATGGGGACAGCTTCTCCCACGTCTCCCTGTCTGTGCTTGCCTATGCCTTCCCACGCGGTAAGGTTCTGCTTGAACCATTCAGTCCAATGGGGACCTACCTCCTGCATACAGAGAATATCGGGGTCGTACTTTTTGATAAGCTCCGTAAGGTCGTGCTTTCTTTCCTCCCATGAGTTTTCTTCTTTACCCATGTTCTGGATATTGAAGGACATTATCTTAAGTTTCATAGTTAAAATCCTCTTGTGTGATTAGTATTTTTCGTAGAAAGCCTTCATTGCGATGTGGAGAAGGTAGATATCGCTCTTTGCGGCAAGCTCGTAGGGAGCGTGCATAGAGAGCATGGGGATGCCGATATCAACTACTTCAATGTTCTTGTCAGCAATAAACTGGGATACGGTTCCGCCGCCGCCTGCGTCAACCTTGCCAAGCTCGGCAAAGTGGTAAATGGTTCCTGCCTCGTCGAAGATAGCGCAAAGCTTGGCCATCATTTCTGGAGAAGCCTCGGATGCGCCCGACTTACCGCCGTGACCGGTGTACTTGGAGATGGCAAAGCCGTGGTTGATAAAGCCGGAGTTGTTCTTTTCAAATACGGAGGGGAAGTTGGGGTCGTACGCCGCGCTTACGTCAGAGGAGATGCAAGCGGAGTTTTTGAAAGCGATTCTGGGGTTTGCGCCGGTGCTTTCGCAAAGAGCGCGGAGAACGTCGGCAAAGAATGCGCTTCTCATACCGGTAACGCCCATACTGCCAACCTCTTCTCTGTCGGCAAAGATGCAGAGGGAGGTCTTTTTAAGGTCTTTTGCTTCAAGAAGAGCGGTGAAGCAGGGGTAAGCGCAGATCCTGTCGTCGTGGCCGAATGCCGCGATAAGGCTTCTGTCAAGGCCTACGTCCTTTGCCTTCATTGCAGGAACGATAGAAAGCTCTGCGGTGAAGAAGTCCTCTTCGTTAATGCCGTACTTTTCGTTGAGTATCTTCATTACTGCAGTCTTGGTCTTATTGGATTCAGCCTCTTTATCGGGGGCGGAGCCTACGATAACGTTGAGCATTTCGGCAGTGATACCGTTTGCCATGGTCTGCGCCATCTGATCTCTGCCAAGGTGGGGGAGAATATCGGATATGTAAAGTACGGGATCTTCTTCGCAATCACCGATACAAACGTCAACGGTGGTGCCGTCCTTCTTACATACTACGCCGCAGAGAGCCAGAGGAATAGTTACCCACTGGTACTTCTTAACGCCGCCGTAGTAATGGGTCTTGAGGTATGCGATCTCGCTGTCCTCGTAAAGAGGA
The DNA here is from genome assembly GCA_045530715.1 of Eubacteriales bacterium. GTDB lineage: Bacteria > Bacillota > Clostridia > Oscillospirales > UBA644 > JAZQLP01. The sequence goes on along the minus strand of JAZSCR010000177.1, from coordinate 7,837 downwards.
TTGGGCTTAAGGTCAAGCTTGGGGCAGTCGGTATGAGCCGCGGTGAGGTTAAAGCCCTTTTCCATGGATTCGGTACCGATTACCGCAAATATGATAGCTCTGTTTTTCTGGTTGTAATATACCTTGTCACCGGCCTTGTACTTCTTGCCCTCTTCAAAGGCCTCAAAGCCTTCCTTTTCGGCAAGCTCAATGGCGTAACGAACGCCAAAGCGCTCGATCTTGCAGTTGTCAAGGAATTTCTTGTAGCCTTCGCAGTATTCCTGGGCAGCCTTGAGAATGCTTTCGTCCAAGGCGGTGTAAGCGTTTTTGGATGAATATAAAAGTTCGCTCATTTTCTATATCCTCTTTTCATTATATTTTGTATTTGCTAATAAAATCCTCAAGTCGGTCAAGCTCCTTGTCAAGCCCGTTTTCGGATTCGTTTTCAAATATGAAATCCGCCTTTTTAAGTATCAAGGCGTAGGGTTGCTGGGCGGCAAGTCTTTTTTCGGCCTGCTCCTCGGTGAGGGAGTCGCGGTCAATAATTCTTTCAAGACGGGTATCGTATCCTGCCGCAACGGCCACGAGTGCATCGCAAAGCTTGTCTGCCTCCGCCTCTATAAGGGCGGCGCCGTCAATCAGAGAAGGGATGTAGGCGCGGCGGTTTTCTTCAAGCCGTCTTGCCACCTCCGCCATTATATACTTATGGGTTATCCTGTTAAGAATTTCCGTTTTTTCGGGCGTTGCAAAGGCTTTTTCGGCCAGGGCTCTGCGGTTTATCTTGCCGTCGGGGGAGAGAATGAGTTCAGAAAACTCTGCCACAAGCTCGTCCTTGCCCATGTCCAGTGTGAGGCGGGAAACTCCGTCGGTGTCTATATGGTCATAGCCCTGAAGCGCAAGTCTTGTGCTTACAGTGGTCTTTCCCGCGCCGCTGAGTCCGGTTATCCCGAACACGGGAGGGAAGGCCTGGGCGTTTGAGAGATTGAACTCACAAGCTCTTAAAAGTCTGTTAAAGACCGCAAGGCCAACGCCGCCGTCCTCGGCTATTCTGATATATATTTTATCAAGATTTTTTTTGTCAAGCTCCCTGAGGACGTCAAACATCTTTGCCGCTCTGTCGCGGGCGCTGTCCTCTTTGCCGTAGCTAAGGGCCGTAACGGAAGAGAGGAAAAGCTTTTCCTCACCCTCAAAGCACATAACACCGCATTTTTTACCAAGGAGTATGGATTGCTGATTGATATAGGCTGCAGCCCTTCTTGAACTGCCCCTTACACCCTCGGTTTCTGCCTTGGGGGCGTAATGTCTGTGGAGCATACCCGGAGATTCGGCCTTTGCACCCTCGGGAAGTTTATTCTTTACCGCCTCTGAAAGGGTAAGGTCGGGTATAAACTCCATAAGCTCTTCGGGGGTTACAAAGCCCGGGCGGAGAAGCATGGGAGGTTTTGTGGTCAGGGTAATAACTGTGGATTCCACGCCGCAAAGACAAGGGCCTCCGTCAATAATACCCGCAATCTTATCCGTACCCTCGTAGTCGTGAAGGACGTGAGCCGCCGTTGTGGGGCTGGGACTTCCCGAAATGTTTGCCGAGGGGGCGGCAATGGGGCAACCTGATTCCCTGATAAGCCTTTGAGCTATTTTGTTGGAAGGGAATCTCAATGCTACAGTGTCAAGCCCCGCGCTTACGGAAGAGGGAATAATATCCTTCTTTTTCAGTATTATGGTGAGGGGGCCTGGCCAAAATCTCTTTGCAAGCTCGTATGCAAGGGGAGTGGGGTAGGCGTACCTTTCCATATCCTCAACGTCTGCAATATGAACGATAAGGGGGTTGTCCTGGGGTCTGCCCTTTGCCTTGAATATCCTGCTTACGGCCTCGGGGTCGAGGGCGTTTGCGCCCAGTCCGTACACCGTTTCGGTGGGGAAGGCTACTGTTTGACCCTCTTTTATGGATTTTGCGGCCTGCTCTATTATATTGTCGTCAAAGCCGAAAAACATATTTTCAGTCCTATTCTGCCCTTGACGGCTTTTTATTAGGGCTGTTTTCCGTCAAAAGCTTATTCTTTATATATTCGTGGGCATCGCGGAGAACCTTTCTCTCATTATTGTGGGAAAGGAGTCTGTTTGCATCCTTAAAGGACACCACGCTGTAGGAAAGTATCTCGTTCTTTGGAACTATTATCTTTCCGTCAACGGCTCTTCCCAGGAAGTATACCGCCTGCTTTTTACGGCAGAAGTTTATGGTATAGGAGTAGTATTCTCTGAAGTTATCGTCAAGAGTTACGGCAAGATTGGTTTCTTCTTTTACCTCTCTTAAAGCCGTCTTGTGTTCGTTTTCGTTCTTTTCTATGTGCCCCTTGGGGAAGCCCATATTCTGGGAACGGTTCTTTATGAGGAGATAGAGAGGCTCCCCGTCCTTTATGAAGTATACCACCGCGCCGCAGGATTTTTCAAACATACATACGTAGCGGTAATTTCTTCCGTCGTCGTTTTCAAGAAGAGTTTCTATTTCGGGCTTGAAGAAGGTTCTTCCCGCAGGCGCCACTATCCATACCTCGCGGCGGTTTTCCTTGTCGTCGGTGCCGAAAAGTATGGCCACCGTCTTTCCCGTAAACTTCTTTACGGGCTTGTTTTCGCCCAGTATATAAACTGCGTGGGGACGGAGCTCGTCCGCCTCTTCTTTATCCGCAACGCCCATATTAAGGAGCCTTGTTTTTCCGTTTTCAAGGGCTTCTCCCTTGGGGTTGGTTACAGTAACGGTCACCGAACGGGAGAATATTCTCCAGGTGCGTGCCTCGTCGGCTATTCTTTCGGTATAGGCGCGCTTACCCTCTTGGTATTCTTCGGGGCTGTTGGGGAATTTCTGGGCAAGAGCCGTCTTTATATCCTCAAACTCTTTTTTTCTTACTGTGTTTACGTTAAGGTAATCCCTGAAGTTTATAAGGGTCCAGTATTCCTTGCTTTTGTATCCTACGACGTAGGCTACGCAGGTGATCTTGTTAAGCTCTTCACCCTCAAAGCAAAGGACTTTACCCTCAAAGCCTGCGGGCTTCTGGGTAAATCCCGATTTTTTCAACGCTTCTGTTTCTGCGGTAACGTCGTTGATATTCCTTACCGCTATCATTACGTCTATAACGGGGCGAGCTTTTACGTTTTTTACAGAGGTGCTTCCTATATGCACCGCTTCAACGGCCTTGTCGCCGAAGATGCGTTTAAGCTTCTTACGTTTGAAATCTACGTATCTACGGCTTCTTGAATCGCTGTTTTCAAGCTTTACCGTGTTTTTCGTAAGTCCCTGCAAAACTCTGACCCCCCTCTCTTTAAATATTCGTCGGCTCATAAGTCCGACTTAAAAAGGTCAATATACTATATATAATAACATCTTAATATCTTAAAGTCAATATAAGTGTGAATAATTTAAAAAATTTTTGGTTTATTGTTGATTTTTACAGCCGAGTTTGGTATAATAAATGAGATTAAAAGACGGTAAAGGCGGGATAAGCGTGGAAAATTATAAGGCCGAAAAGAAGAAAATAAACGGCATTTTTCTTCTGCTGTGTATTGTCAAGGCTCTTATTATAGGCCTGGGTTATGCCCTCAGCTACATTCTGTCTGCCGTTTCCGACAGCCGTAATCTCTACGAAAAGCTGATTTACGATATATACACCTACGACAGTTTGCCGGGTATACTTTCCGAGCTTGGAATTTCCCTTCTGTCGGCGGCTGTTCCCCTTATTATCTACTTCGCCCTTAAAGGTAAGGGAACGGTAAGGGAAACTATGTTCCTTTCAAAGCCCACCTTCTTCCAGACGGGGTACGTTATGGGAGCAACGGTGATAATATCGAGCATCGTAAGTAATATAGGAATTATTTTTATTTACGGATTTTACAACATTTTCGGCTTTGACCCCAATGCCTATTACATTTCGGCGCAATTCCCCGCAAACCTCTGGTATATGCCTCCCGTTTTTATGCTTATAGCGTTCCTGCCTGCCCTTCTTGAGGAGTTTCTCTTCAGAGGCGCTCTTATGGGTGGAATGAGGAAGTTCGGCAGGGGATTCGTTATCCTTATGTCGGGTCTTACCTTCATGATGATGCACAATACTCTCGAACAGCTGCCCTTGGCTCTGTCGGCGGGTATATGTCTGGCATACTTTACCTATAAGTTCCGTTCAATCTGGGCCCCCGTCATAACCCATTTCGTTATCAATCTCAACTCCGCCATAATAAGTCTTATGTCCCAGCTTATGGACAATCAGACCTTCGCTTTTGCATATATTATTTACAGCCTTCTCTTCAACTCCCTTATGATAGGGTTTATGGTTGCGGGTCCCATTCTTTACGGGTTTAAGCTTCCCGCCGTGGATAAGCCCACCAACCAAGATAAAAAGGGGAGAGCAAGGCTTGTGTTTACCTCGCCCTTCTTTTATATCTTTATCCTTCTGTTCCTCTTCTCCGTAGGCAGACTGATAGTTGACGTGGTGAGCTTTGGGCTTAACTGATTTTGAAAGGACAATTACCTTATGAAAAAGATAATAGCCAGTGACTTTGACGGTACATTTTGCCGCGGAAGTGAAATACTTCAGGCTGATATAGATGCCGTTCAAAGATGGAGAGCCGCGGGTAATCTCTTCGGCTTTTCCACGGGAAGATGCTTCGGCTCTATCAGAAATAAGGCCAAGAATTTCCCCGTAGACTTCTTTATCTGTTCGGGCGGTGCCGCCGTGTACGACGGCAATGGCGAGATGATTTGGGAACGCTACTACGGTGTAGACACCCTTTTGGAGGCCTTTGAGATAGAGCAAAAGTACGACATCGCCTACATAGACGTGACCTACGGACCCAAGGAATGGGAGATCCGTTCAAGAAGGGTAAACAACCCCTTTCCAAGCAATATAGAGAAGATACACCACGCGGCGTTTTCCTGTGTAAGTCCCGAGGCTGCTCAGGCTCTGGCCAAGGAGTTTAACGAAAATCTCGGCAGCTCCGTTAATGCCCAGTACAATTATATGAACGTTGACCTGGTGCCCACGGGCATAACCAAGACCGAGGGTATAAGGGCTCTTCTTAAGGTTGTGGACGTTGAAGAGAGAAACGTTATTACCATAGGCGACCACCTTAACGATTTTGAAATGATAAGGGATTTTCACGGATGCGCCGTTGAAAACGCATTCCCCCCCATTAAAGAGATCGCAAGAAAGTTGTATAACAACTTTACCGATCTTGTAAACGACCATATTGATATGGAGACATTGAACCATGAAGATAATAGCAAGTGATTTTGACGGCACCTTCCGTCGCCACGGAGAGATATCCGAATCTGATATAGCCGCTGTGAGAAAATGGCAGGCGGCGGGAAATCTTTTCGGATTTTCCACAGGACGCGGCTACTGCAACATCAAGGAAAGAGGCGAAAGCCTGGGCGTTGACTTTATAGTTTGCGGCGGTGGCGGCGCGGTATATTCGGGCAAGGGCGACCTTATCTGGGAAAAGACCTACGGCCGCGAAACTCTTGAGAAACTGCTTGAGATAGGCGACAGAATGAGCGTTGGCCATTGCACCGCCTACAGCGGTCTTGACAGATGGGAAATCAGAAGGGGAGGGGAAAAGTACCCCATTCCCGATGATATAGCCAATATTCAGGTATGCTCCTTTGCAACTCCCGAAAAGGAGATGTCAAGAGCCTTTGCCGATGAGGTAAACAGACTTATCCCCGAGTATGCAAAGGCCCACCTTAACGGCAGACATATAGACCTGGTTGCCAGCGGCGTTACTAAGTCCTCGGGCATACGCGCTCTTATGGAAGCCTATGGGGTAAAGGAAGAGGACGTTATAACTGTTGGCGACAACTATAACGACTACGACATGATAAAGGATTTCCACGGCGTTACCGTACCCAACGGTGTTGAAGCTATTAAGGAAATTTCCCGCAAGGTATACAACGACTTTACCGAGCTTGTAGAGGATAATCTGTAATGAAACTGATTGCAAGTGATTTTGACGGCACATTCGTCCGCAGTGAGCTTGTTAACCCCATAGACCTTGATGCCATAAAAAGATGGCAGGCGGCAGGTAACCTTTTTGGCTTTAATTCGGGCAGATGTTGCACCGATATGGTAGCAACGGCTCACAGATACCTTGAAGGACAGATAACTCCCGACTTTTATATTTGCGGCGGAGGCAGCATTGTTTGCGATAAAGAAGGTCGTATTATATGGGACGTAAGATTTGCTTCCTCGGCTATGAGAGAGGTACGTGACCTGGCGGTCGAATACGGTATGCCCCGATGTGTGGCATTTTTCGGACCCAAAAAATACCCCATGATAATCAAACGTGAGGTACAGCCCTTCCCCGAGGACGTTGCCGAGTATAATCACGTTTCCACCTCCTCCAAGGATAAGGATTTTTCCAAGGGCTTTGCCAACGCTCTTATGGAAAAGCTGGGAGATAAAATAAACGCCCAGGTAAACGGCCTGAGCGTGGACGTGGTGGCTTGCGGGGTTACAAAATCCACGGGCATTTATGAGGTTATGAAGGTCTTTGGTATTGCAAAAGAGGACGTTATAACCATAGGGGATAACCATAACGATTACGATATGGTCAAGGACTTTAACGGCTGTGCCGTACATAGAGCCACACCCCGTCTTAAGGAGATAGCCCGCAGGGTATATAACGACTTCGGCGAGCTTGTGGATGAGCATCTGTAATAAAAAGCGAACTTTATAACAATTTATGAAGAAGGTAACCTCTTCTGAAAGGAGTCAACCATGCAAAGAGAAAACTTGTTCAGCATAAATCTTGACAGCGACAAGGTGATAGACCGTGAGGAGCTGGTGATTAGAAGAGAGAGCGAAGAGCTTTCTGCAAAGAGAGCCGCGCTTAATAAGCAATTAATGGGCTCATTCCATAAATCGACCAGAAATACCCTCTTGCAGTTATTTATATCGTTTATATCTGTGATGCTTGGCATTGTGTTATTTGTGTTTTCGTTTGATAACGGAAACGTGCATGCCGTGTCGTTGATAGTAGCAATAGTACTGTTTGCGGTTGGGGCAATATCGTTTATCAAAAATCGAAATGCAAAAAACTCTAAGGCACATTCTGAGGAACTTGACGACGTTAACGATGGATACGGTTCTTTGAATGAGCTTGTGCGAAATGATCTCTGCGTGCCTTTTGATGCAAAAGAGATTGACATCTTTACCAATATGTATTCCGAAAGAAAAAAAGATAGTGAGAAAACGCATTCTACGGATACTGCTCACGTTTTTGAAGAGGACGGAAATCTCTGCTTCTGGTACGGAAAGGGTATAATCAGTATTCCTTTATCAAGCATTGAATCCCTTGTGAAGGTTGATGAAGAGGTTAAATTTGATGCCTGGACGAAGGATGCCGAATACGACAGCTTTGATTACTCTCATTATGAGATAAAGAAAAACGCAGTGAATGAATACCAAGAGTATTATTCGATGTCGGGCTACTATTCTTTACGCTTTTCTCATTTGGAAGTGCCTTTTGAGGTAATAATACCACTTTATGATATTGAGCCCGTGCTCGATATACTCAAGATAGAGCCGATAACCGAATAAAATGGATAAATAAAAATAACCTTAAAAGACGTATAAAAAGGACGGAGATGAAATATCTCCGTCCTTTGATTTATTTATCTGCTGGGTATATTACGTTACCTTGCTTTCTTGCCTCGTCCATAATTCCCATACAAGCCTCGGTAATGGCGTGGGTGTGTATGGCGGACTCGGGGCGACCCTCTTTTATGCAGGTGAGGAATTCCTCTATCTGATAGCACATATTATCGGGGCGCTGGTGGGGGATAATAACCTCTTTTTCCTTTGTTTTATCGCGG
>JAZSCR010000028.1:0-11899 GCA_045530715.1 Eubacteriales bacterium | reverse complement strand
ATGACCTTCATCATAGCCTCGTTCCAGGGAACGTCTACAGTTTCTCTTGAGGTCATACCGATAGCGCAGAGAAGACCGCGCTTTCTCAATGCCTTTATGGAAGTGGTTATGGCACTTGCTGCACCCGAGGCTTCAACCACGAGGTCTGCACCTATAACTGTTTCTTCCTTGATTATTGCAAGGGCGTCTTCGGTCTGTACGTTTATGAATCTGTCGTAGCAGTTAAGCTTGTCGGCAATTTTAAGACGGTAATCAATATCACCGTTTGTTCCGCAAAGGATTATTTTGCCTGCTCCCGCAATCTTGGCCATCTGGGCCGCAAGGAGTGCAATGGGGCCTACGCCCATAATCACAACGTTGTCACCGGGGTTTACTCTTGCTCTTTCAAGAAGCTGATGGGCTACGATAGCGGCGGGTTCGGCCATAGCGGCTTCTTTGAGGGAGAGTCCTTCGGGTACTTTGTGAAGGAGTTTTTCGGGCATAACCAAATATGTTGTGAATGCACCGTCAATACCCCAACCGATGGAACGCTTGTCCATACAGTTCTGGATATGTCCGTTACGGCAAAGATAGCACTTTCCGCAGGCTTTGTTGTGGGGTTCGCCAACTACGGCATCACCCTTTTTAAAGCCGGTTACCTTTGCTCCCACTTCTATTATTTCACCGGAGAATTCGTGGCCGATAATAACGGGTGGATAATATGTAAACTGGTCGTGATATATATGTATATCAGTACCGCATATACCGCTGTAAGCTACCTTAATGAGGACTTCGTCATCACCGAAAGTGGGGATAGGTTTGTCCTGCAGAATCATATTTTCCTGGCCTTTTGCCGTTTTTACCAAAGCTAACATAGTCAGTTCTCCTTGCTTTTTTCAGATAATAAAATAAGAGACACCCTCGGGCGTCTCTTGGATTGGCTGGTGCGGGTAACAGGACTTGAACCTGCACGAAGGGAACCTCACTAGAACCTGAATCTAGCGCGTCTGCCAATTCCGCCATACCCGCGTATTTTTGACTGTGTTGTCATACTCATATATTATATCATATAAATCTTATTTTTTCAATAGTTTATAATGTTATATTTGTTTGTACAAAATGGTAAAAGAATGTGAAACGGGTATTTTGTAACCGAAACCTCAATATTACAAGGAGAATTTATTGTTGACAAAAGGGAAGTTGGGTGGTATAATTGACAGGTGGCCGATGACGGCCGTTAATTTGTTTGTTTTCGGAGGAATACTGATGGACCAGCTCCTTATTATAGGTCTTGGCGATATAGGTGCCGCAACCGTTGCCTCTACTGCAAAAGCTCTTCTGTCAAATAAGGTTCGCGTAAACGGCGGTAGAATTTGCTGCGCAAGTATTATTACCAAGGATTATTCAGATTATATGGCCCGCGAGGGTGTTATTTCCGCTAAGGTTGAGGATATATCCGCGGCTCTTGATACGTTGGATGAAAATGAGAACGGCCGCCTGCAGGTTATACTCACCGCCGCATTGGACGGAATAACCGCCGAGGATTGTTTGAATACTGTATCCACCGTAAAGTCTTACTTCTGCGATAAAAATCTTGACGTGGAAATGAAGGGCGTATTTATCCTTTCAGATAAAAAATCATCGAATGAAAAGGCCGTAATTACCACTTTAACTAATAGTGGCAATTCTGTTTTTGATAATCTTTACTTTGTGAAAAACGAGTCTGAAGCCGGCCCCGTATATCCCGATACGGATTCTTTGGTTGCCGACGTTTCAAGAATGATTTCTCTCGCTTTTATAAGCAGTCTTTCCTCTGAATTTGATGCAAGAGAAAAGCAGGCTATGGCCATCGACAGCTTCAGAACCGTTTGCGGAATCTTCGGATACTCAAAAGCATCCTATCTTTACGAAAACATTGCTCAGTATTGCGGTTTGCGTGGGGCTATGGACGTTATTAACCAGTTCTGGATTGCAATAGACAGGGAAATCTCCCAAAAGCATAACGGTAGAAATCTTCCTGCTAAGGAATTCAGAAAAGAATACATATCTGCCTTTGAGGAAAGAGCTTCAAAGAAAGACGTTCCCAATAATTTCTTCCCCAATCTTTCCGGATGTATTTATAACGAGACTATCACCCTTAATGAAGATGATTCCGAAAATTGCGTTTATTCCCACAAGGTTGACGACTTTGTATGTATAACCGAAAGGTTTATAGAGGTTTATTCAAAGGGCGTAGCCTTTGATAATTATACTGCTTTTTCGGAAAATGATGCGGATGGTTTTATAGCCGAAATGAATGTTACGGCTGAGAATATTGCATCAAAGCTTACGGTAAACGCAATTCCTCTTTCAAAGGGTAATATAAACTGTAAAAACGATGCTTCCGTGTTCGGGCTTATTTCCAACGAAAAGGGCGATATTGCCGAGGAGCGTGTTTATAGCCATCCCGTAGCCGCCAGATATTTGTTCTATAAGCTGTCTGACCGCCTAACGGATATTTATTACGGACTTGACCTTAAAACAGCGGTAGAAAACCTCAAATCCGCCTTTGCTTCTCAGGAAAATAAAGACACTACTGCCTTTGAATATCTGAATACCGCCGTAAAACTTGCCTTTATAAAGCAGTTTACCGATAGGTTGGAAAAGTTTATCCGGCAGTTTGAGGATTTCTTTGCCGGTATTCCTTCCGTATGGGATAACTTTAATTCCCAGCTCCGCGAGAACCTTGCTTTCGTAGGTTCAGAGAGCCCTGCAAATATCTCTATCGGTATTGACCCTGCAATTAAGGACGATATGTATAGGGAAAGAAGCTTCCCCATGAACGGTATGCCTCCCGTTGGGCCCAATATTATCACTATGATATCAAATCTCTTCTTCTCAGGAGAGAATTCATTTGATAACGTAACCGCAACGCTTCCCAAGAGTGATCCCGTATATTCGTTGGAGTATAACCTTGGTGCATCCTACAAGAAATATTATATGCGCAACAAAGACGTGTCGGTAAATAATGATATTTATCACGCCTGCGGTCTTTCTTGTGAAGGATATTCGGAAATGACCGAAGCTGATCGAGAAGCGGCTTGTAACAGAGGCTTTGCGGCTACCGTAGACGCTTTGATTTCCGCGGCTACCCCTGTAGCTTGCGAAAAAGAGCCTTCCATACTGTGGACTATAAGCCCTGCTCTTTCCGAAAATTGCCCCAATCTGGGAGATTTTCTCGGGGTTGATGTTAATAAATATCAGGCCAGAACCTTTGATAAGTCTATACTGGAGTGTTTCACTACCGTATATGATATAGATCCCCAAAAGCTTTAAAAACTCTCCTCGAATAGTAAAAGCCAAGCTGTAAAACTCAGCTTGGCTTTTGTGTTGTTCTTGGGGATTTGTTATTTAGGCATTACCTTCTCTTGCAGATTTCTTTTCCCTTATCATTAAATAGAGGGTAATTCCGTTTGATATAACCGTTGCGGCATCAAATATTGCTCCGATATATGATTTCAAAACAAAGTGATAAACCATCCACGGAAGGAAGGACAAGGTTACAAGGAGCTTGAATTTTATGGGATCTTTTACGTCCATAAAAATTATATATACCGTACAGACCGCCGCGGGTATTATACCCAAAAGTCCTTGCTCATTTAGTAGAAACGTCATCAGGATAGAGGCTGCTATAAGAATGACCTTCCAAAGGGTATTCAGCTTTTCTTTATAGCAAAGATAGTTTCGATAGCATGAGAGAACGTTGCTGACAGCACCGGTCACTCCGCCTAATATTAACATGCTCACAGCCTGCATGAGCAGTTGAACCGTCTGTACTATGAGAATCCTTGACTTTTTCTTTAATGAGCCCGAGCCTACCTGAATTAAAGCTGCAACAAAGTCTATAACGTTTGCTATAACAACAGTCATTACTTAATCACCTGTATTTACCGTCTATATTTTTATATAGTCGTCAATTCTTGAAAGCTTTTCTTTAAGACATTCCGGAGATTCCACGGTTATCATAGACGAGTTTTTATAAAGGAATTTTACCAGCTCCTTTGAGATAAGGGATTTCATTTTTACTCGGAATCTGTAATCATCTACCCTTGACGTCTTTGCATCGCCTTCGAGCCTGTCACCTATAAAGCCTTCTATAAAGCTGATTATAAGGCTTTCATCAACAGTTACGTCTATGTCGTATTTTCTGTCGGGCTTAACATTTATGTAAGTGTCTGCGTACTCCTGCATGTCAAAGCCTTCGTTCTCTGCGCACACTTCTATGGGCGTTGCCTGAATATCCGTTATTTCCACGCTATCCAGGGAGCTTATCTTTATATGGTCTATCTTATTTCTGTTTCCCAGAGAGCCGTATATTGCATAAGGAACGTTTTCGGCCATGTAAACGGCATATACCGAGATTCTCATGCTGTTTCCGTTAACCGTAACACTTACCTTTTTCTTATCGGCTGCCGCTTTCAGTATCAGAGAGATGGTATCGATGCAGTCGTTTCCATACTCGGGAATGAGCTTGAGAAGCTCAATGGCCGTGGCAGTTCTTTTCTCTTTTGTGGTTTCTTCGTTTACGGCCATGGTTAAGGCCTTTGATTTCTCCTTGGAAACGAAGGGGGAGGTAGCAATTATGAGAGATATATCAGATATGCTTTTTGTAGTAAAAAGATTGCTTACCAAGTGATAGGTTACGGCGTTGCCATGCCTTTTTTCGATATTATAACCCGCCGTTCTCAGTATTTCAATATCGTTGTATATGGCTTTTCTTTCGGCAGTAATGTTACGGAGATAGAGCTCATCAAAAATTTCGGTCATGGTAAGGCCGTGAGTATCGTCGGTATTTTTCTTTAAAATATCCAACAGATATACTATTCTCTGCTTGTTTGTTCCTTTTGCTTCGGTCATAATAATCCCTTCGAAAGCGAGTTTAATAGTCCTGTACAGGCAAATATGGCAATATCATAAAAAAATAATTCGCGTGACACAAATTGGTGATAAATATATGCTACAATATATGTGTTATCAAATCAATTACTTAAGTAATTTTAATTACAGAAAGGTAGGGTTAATATGGCCTCTCTCGAACTTCATAAGATCGATTTTCAGAAATTTATGGAAGCGGTTGACCTCTGTAAGGGCAACGTTTACCTTGTTACCGATGACGGCGACAGACTTAATCTCAAGAGTAAGCTTTGTCAGTTTATCGGCCTCGCTAGATTAGTTGAGGGCGGTATGATAGATAAAGCGAAGATCGTTTGCGATAACATCGAAGACGATAGCCTTCTCTTTAGATTCAATCTCTACGGCGACAATATTCTTGCAGAAGAAGAAAAGAAGTCATAAACTGAAATAGATTTTTTCGGGAGCTTTTTAGCTCCCGATATTTTTTTTAGTAATTTTCTTTTATCCAGCTGATAATCGTTTTTGCAAGATTTTCGTTTATACCCTTTATCTTGCAGAGCTCTTCAACCGAGGCGGCTCCTATTTTTTCAACAGACTTGAATTTAAGGAACAGCTCCCTTGCGCGTTTTTTGCCAATGCCGGGAATTTTCGTCAGTGACGATTGGCGGGTAAGGGCATCACGGAGATTCTTATGATAGGATATAGCATATCTGTGAACCTCGTCCTGAAGGCGGGTACAAAAGGCGAAAGCCTCTCTGTGCTTTACAAGGGGCATTTCTTTCCCCGATGAAAATACCAGGGATTTGGTTCTGTGTTTGCTGTCCTTCTTCAGTCCGACTACGGGAACGTGATTCCCCGACAACATCAGCGCATCCTCAACGGCGTGTATCTGTCCCAAAGCACCGTCGCAAATAATAAGGTCGGGCAGGGGAGAGAATTTTTCGTCACCGTCGTTATACCTTTGCAGACGTCGGGTAACTGCCTCTTTCATATAGGCGGTATCGTCTTGTCCCAAGGTCTTTTCAATCTTGAATTTCTTATATTCTGCGGGTTTGAACGCTCCGTCAATCAGGGTTATCATTCCGCATACAACCAGCTCTCCCGCTATGGATGAGATATCGTATGCCTCTATTCTGTCGGCTTTTTTAATACCTGAAAAATCCCTAAATGCGGCAAGGGCTCTCTGGCTTGAACGGGTCTTTCCTTCAAGCTGCAACCGTCTTTCGGCGGCATTCTTTTTGCATAGTTCGAGGATGTCAAAGTCCTGTTTTAAAGAGGGGAAAGTAATGGCTCCGTTAAGCCATTTATTAAGGGCTTCAAGCCATTGATATTGGTTCTCTTCTATATAGATTTTACAATCGGGGTGAGGATTTTCGGAGTAGAATCTCTCTATATATTCACCTAAAAGGTCTTCCGAAAAGCCTTCGTCAAAATGGTCGCATCTTTCACCGATAACAAAGCCTTTGCGGATTCTGAGCATAAATATGGAGCATGACTTATTTTCACCGTCAAGACCCGATACGTAGGAAATGTAGTCGGCGTTTCTGTTATGGGCTATGGTGGGACGTCGCATATCCTTCAGGGTGTTGAGGGCAAAAATCCTATCCCTTATTTCTGCGGCGTATTCAAAGTCCAGGTCTTCGGCAGCTCTCTCCATTTTGGCTTCAAGGTCATCATGGATCTCATCTACGTTACCCGATAGCAGGGAATATATCTCTTCAAAGGTTTCTTTCCGAGCTTCTTCTGTAAAATCCTTTCTGCAGAAGCCTCTGCAGGCGTGTATTTGATATTCAAGACAACCCTTTCCGTTTCTGCTTAAAGCGGAAATATTTTTTTTGCCCGAAGCACAGGATGGGAGCTGAAACACCTTATTTATCAGCCTGATTATTGCCGAGGCAGTCTGCCCTGACGTAAAGGGCCCGAAGCAACGGCCTCTGGAGGTTCTGTTTTTCTCAATTTTAAGCAGAGGTAAGCCTTCTTTTTCGGTTACGCATATAAAAGGATAACCCCCGCCGTTCTTAAGCTTGATGTTATATACGGGGGAGTGTTTTTGAATAAGACTGCATTCAGTCAGAAGAGCATCCAGCTCAGATTCGGCAACAACAACCTCAAAATCATCCACTTCGGATACCATTTTCGCGGTTTTTGGGTGCTTATGCGTGCCTCGGAAATAACTGGTTACTCTGTTTTTAAGTTTTTTTGCTTTCCCTACGTATATGATCTTGCCCTCGGCGTTTTTCATAAGATAAACGCCGGGGGTAAGCGGTAGGGTATTTGCTTTTGCCAGTAATTTGGAAATGTCTGCCATTTTATTTTACGGTGGTAAAACCTTCTTCAACTGCGGCGGAAAGCTCTTCAATACAGATCTTTTCGTCTGCGCCGTCGGCTATAAGTTCAATTTCGGTACCGTGTGCTACGCCTAAAGAAAGGACTCCCAGTAAGCTCTTGGCATTAACTCTTTTGCCGTCGCGCTCAATCCACACAGAGGACTTGTAATTGTTAGCGCTCTTGATGAACTGGCTGGCAGCTCTGGCATGGAGGCCCACTTCGTCTTTTACAACTATCGTTTTACTTGTCATTTCTGTTTTTTCCTTTTCTTTAATCTATGATGGTCAAGCTATCTTACTCTTTCGCCGTTGGGGGTTTCAGGGTCGAGGAATACGACTCTTACGTTCTCTTCTCCGGAGGCGAGTATCATACCGTTGCTTTCAACGCCGCGGAGCTTTGCGGGGGTAAGGTTTGCTACGACGATAACCTTTTTGCCTATAAGCTTTTCGGGGGAGTAGAATTTTGCAATACCCGAAACTACCTGTCTCTTTTCATAGCCGAGATCAAGCATAAGACAAAGAAGCTTATCGGACTTGGGAACAGGCTTGCACTCAATTACCTGAGCGGTACGGAGTTCAACGTTCATAAAGTCGTCTATGCCTATTTTTGCAAGGCCTACGGGTGCTTCTACGGTCATTTTCCCTGCGTTTGCCTTTTCCTCTGCGGCCTTCTTCATTTCTTCGGGGAAGGTCTTTTCGTCTATACGGGCAAAGAGGGGAGGAAGTTCTCCCAGAGTAGTACCGGAAGAGAGCTTACCAAAGGAAGTAAGGGATTCGAGGTCGCAACTATCACAACCTAAAGCCTTGAGAATCTTATCTGCGGTTTCGGGCATATAGGGAGCAAGGAGAACTGCGCCGAAACGGATAGCTTCGAGGAGATTATAAAGAACGGTTCCCAGTCTGTCCTTTGTTTCTTCGCTCTTTGCAAGTACCCAAGGAGCAGTTTCGTCAATGTACTTGTTTGCTCTTTTGAAGATGGAGAATATTTCGTTACCTGCATCTGCGATGTGGAAGGTGTCAAGGAATCCCTGAGCCTTCTTTGTTGCGGTAAGGCAGGTTTCTTTGAGAGAAATGTCAACCTCTTCCTCTGCGGAGGGAACAGGGATGATTCCGCCAAAGTATTTCTTTGTCATGGCAAGGGTTCTGGAAACCAGATTGCCAAGGTTGTTTGCAAGGTCTGCGTTATAGCATTCCGCAACCATTTCGTAGGTAATAGAGCCGTCTGCCGCATAGGGTACCTGGGTAAGAACGTAATATCTTACGCCGCCGACCCTTATAGCTCCTGCAAGGTCGACTGCGTATATAACGTTGCCCTTGGATTTGCTCATCTTATCGTTGCCGAAGTTTATCCAGGGATGACCGAATACCTGCTTGGGAAGGGGTTCGCCAAGAGCCATAAGGATTATGGGCCATACAATGGTGTGGAATCTAAGAATATCCTTACCGATAATATGAACGTCTGCGGGCCAATGTTTCTTGTAAAGCTCGTCCTGCTTATCGGTATCATATCCAAGTGCGGTAATGTAATTTGAAAGTGCGTCTATCCAAACGTAGATAACGTGCTTTTTATCAATGGGAACGGGAACGCCCCACTTAAAGGTGGAACGGGAAATGCAAAGGTCCTGAAGTCCGGGAAGAATGAAGTTGTTGAGCATTTCCTTCTTTCTGGGTTCGGGAGCGATAAAGTCGGGGTTTTCCTCAATATGCTTTACCAGTCTGTCCTGATATTTTGAAAGCTTAAGGAAGTATGCCTCTTCCTTTGTTTTCTGTACGGGGCGTCCGCAGTCGGGACAAATGCCGTTGACTGCTTGGGTTTCGGTATAGAAGGTTTCACAAGGTACGCAGTACAGGCCTTCGTATACGCCCTTATATATATCACCCTGGTCGTAAAGCTTTTTGAATATATTCTTTACTGCTCTTTCGTGATAATCGTCGGTAGTTCTTATAAACTTATTGTAGGTTGTGCCCATTTTGTCCCAAAGCTGACGGATCTCACCTGCCACTCCGTCTACGTATTCCTTGGGGCTGATACCGCTTTCCTTTGCAAGACCTTCGATTTTTGCGCCGTGCTCGTCGGTACCTGTGAGGAAAAATACGTCGTAGCCCTGCATTCTCTTGAATCGGGCGATACAGTCGGTAAGTATAGCCTCATAGGTATTTCCTATGTGAGGCTTTCTTGAGGCATATGCTATTGCCGTGGTTATATAAAACTTGTCTTTCATGATTTCTCCTTAACGTCAAAAAAGTTGCCTTTTTCTAGTTTTATAGACATGATAATTATTCATTAATAATTATAACATATTAAATATTAAAAATCAAGGGCTTTTTTGATTTTTTAAGGACAAATACCACAATATTTTCTCAACGTTTAAGGAGTAATTTTTTTATGGTGTGGATATCTTCCTTCCTGATAAAGGAAAGCAGAGATGATAAGGCTATGAATATGACCACTGCGCCCGCAATCAGCGCCACCGTAGCGGGGAGTCCTTCAAATCTTGAACAGAGAAGGGATACCGGATATACGGCTACGGCAGATATTACGGTAAGGCCTATTATGGCGGAGGGGCGCAACCATTTTGGTTTGATTCTTCGGCAGAATCTGACGGCGCCCAGGCAGGTGTTTATCATGTTTCCCATATAGATGGTAAATATAAACCCTGCATATCCGGTTTTGGGGATAAGAAGGAATACCAGGGCAATTCTGGTTATGGCTTCGCTCAGACTATATCTCATTACCGAAAGTTGGTCGTCCATTCCTTTGAGCAGACTGTCAAATATGCTGTCTATATACATAAAGGGGATAAGCGGAGCCAAGAGCTTTATTGTGAGTGCTGTGGAGTCGTTGCCGAAAATTGCAATACTCAAAGGCTCTGCAAAGAAGGCAAAAACAGCCCCCGTAATTACAGAAAAAGCGTATGTAACGGTAATAAATGCCGAGCCCGTTCGGTCAATTTCTTTAATATTTCCAGTTGCTCTGAACTCCGATATTTCGGGCATAAGTAATCGGGAAATGGCGCTTAAGAGTATTGCGGGGAAGAAGATAACGGGTACTACCATACCTTTTACCATACCGAAGGTGGAAAGGGCTTCTTCACTACTCATTCCGTATTTTTGTAAGCTTATGGGAACCGTAAGATTTTCGAGGGTGGATAAGCCCGACCTTACGTAGCCCGTTACCGACATTGGCAACGTCATTCCCAATATGGATTTTGGAGTAAAATCAGACTGTCCTTCGGGGAATGTTCTTACGGTTATTGCGTATACGAAATACCCCAAAATGCTGGCCAATATTTCGCTGGTTGCCGTTCCCGTTACCAATATCTTGCAGTAATCGGCCATATTGTCGGGCTTGAATATAAAGAAAAGTATAATCGTAACTATTATCTGTGAAAGCTCTTCCGTAACCTGCACCGCTGACGAGAAGGCGGCTTTCCTAAGGGCAATAAAATACCCACTCATACAGGATGCGACCGACATAAAAGGAAGCCCGAAGGCAAGTATTTTCAGCGCCTCTTTTGTTTCTGGGGCTTTAATAAGCCTTACTGCTATAAATTCAGCACCGAAATATATGGCCGAAAAGGCCAATGTTCCCATGCATAGTCCCAACAGAATGCAGCAGGTAACTATTTTTTTTATACCCGCTTTACCTTTTGCCAGGGTTTCGGACACGGTTCTTGTTACGGTAAATGAAAGCCCCGAAGTAGCTACTGTTGCCAGTAAGGAATATACGGAGATTATAAGCTGATAAACTCCAATGCCCGCTTCTCCGATTTTTCCCGCAAGCCACAGCCTGAAATATACCACACAAAAATTCAGAAAAAACGACGTGAGCGTTGTAATTATGGTGTTTGAGAGCATTGTCTGGGCTTTGGGCTGTCTGTTGATATTTATTTTCATGATTTTTATTTCATATACGCTCCCCACAGAATTATATATGAAAATATATGCGCCGCCCCAAAGGTTAAATGCTTTAATAAAAAAAATAAGACTCCCGAAAAGGGAGTCTTAAATGTGTCTGTCTTATTTTTTTACGATGTTATCTACGGCCTTTACTTCTTTTCCGCAGAAGGGACAAGGAATATCCAGGTCTAACTCGTCTTTTTCAATAAAAAACAACTCTTCGCAAAAAGGACACTGAAGTGTATAGAAGTCGTCTATGTGTTCCTCGTCGAAATCCTCACCCTGTTCGGGCTTATCAATGGGTTCCAAATCAAGGTTTCTAACGATAACTTCCTGAAGGTCATGAATACTCATGGCCATTGTTTCAACCGTTTCCTCAAGCTCTTCGATGCGGTTTACCATAAGGTCTTGCTGTTGAGCAATCTTATCGGTAAGATCAATGAGAGCTCTGTAGAGCTTCATCTCCGCTAAATCCTTTGGAAGGTCTATATCCTTAAGAATGGTGCGAATAGCGTCTATTTTATCGCTTAAATAGTCCATACCTATCCTATATTGCAATTATGCACGGCTGAGGTATTCGCCGGTACGGAGGTCAACCTTGATAACTTCGCCTTCTTCGATGAAGAGAGGAACCTTGATCTCAGCGCCGGTTTCGAGAACTGCGGTCTTGAGAGCGTTGTTAGAGGTATCGCCTCTTACAGCAGGTTCGGTTTCGGTAACCTGAAGGTCCATAAATGTGGGGGGCTCTACGCTGAATACCTTGCCCTTGTAGGAAAGGAGCTTACAAACAGCTTCTTCCT
>JAZSCR010000153.1:0-8696 GCA_045530715.1 Eubacteriales bacterium | reverse complement strand
CACCAAGATCTACCCCATGTCCAAGTTTGACGAGGCTCAGGCAGACCTTGAAACCAAGTACGGCAAGTACATGAAAGCTCTTATCGATATGACCAAGATCGATGGCGAGCCCTATATCGTATAATTGAATATTGAATAAATAAAGAATCGGGATGCCGTTGGCATCCCGATTCTTTTCTATATATTTTTTACTTGAGTTCGCCGCTTTCGTTAAGAATGAGAGAGCTGTAGATAAAGAGTATATCGTCAGCACTTTCAAAATCAACAAGATTCATAGACAAGAGCTGGGGCACGGTTATTTCTCTTAAATCTATAACCGTTACCTTTGCATAGCCCTCTGCAAGCAGAGGAACAAGGCTGGAGCCGTAAGAATCACGGAATACGATAAGCTCCTTATCAGAGGTAGCTTTGGGATTCTCGATAGTAACCAAGGATACGCGAGCTCCCGAAAGGAACATATCATAGGCATCGTTGCCCTCCGCCTTTGTCATATTGTAAAGGGGAGCTTCCGTAAGACCAACACCAAGAGCGTTGGGCACTTTTACCACAAAGCTGTTGAGCACGTCATTGGTGAGATACTTTATCTGGTCAGCAGGCAGATTGAGTGCGCTCTGTCCGTGATATACCCCATAGAAAGGTCTGTCAAGAGTATTGATAACGTACTCTCCGCTGAGAGAAACTCCCATACTTTGGGCCAGCTTTTCGGCAACGTCAATTATCTCTTCCTGCTTCCAATGAGTATCGGTCTTATAATAATCGGTCAGAGCAAGAGCATCAATAATGCTGATAAAATCGGCATAACCTGCTTTGTCCTTAACTATGGAGAAGAGCTTTTCATAATCCATAGAAAGGTAACCGTTGGGAGCCGCAAGGAAATATCCCTTATCGGGAATAACGGAGAAATAAATCTTAGCGTCAGTTTGGCTAAGATACTTGTCGTATATAGCCTGGAATTTATCCATAGCGTTATTTACAGAACCTTCATTGATTACAGGCTCAAGCTTTGAAACGTAGCCGTTCTCAACGTAAAGATCGTTATTATCGCTATGATTATAAACGTGGAATGCAAAGAGAGCCTTAACACGGCGAAAAGCATCTCTTAAGGGGAATTGATCCAAGGTATAGGACTCAAAAGCCTCCATAAAGGTCTCAGTATTTGCATCGTTTTTCGCAAATATAGACTGGAGAGTTACTGCGGGAAACTGGTCGAGGGGACGTCTTTCACTGTCGGAAAACTTATCTGCGGGCTTAAACCAGCAAAAGAAGGCAAGGCCGAAAACAACGGCTATCATCACGACAGTGACGACGATATTTTTTATTTTGTCAGACATCGTGATACCTCCTTAGAATCTAAAATAGAGGAAGGGGCTGAAGGAGCCGTCTACCATATATGCGGTCATAATGAGAAGAAGTGCAACGAGAGCCACGGGCTCAAGAACGTTGAGAATCTTTCCGCCAACCTTTGTACTCTTTATCTTGGTCGCCAGCATCTTAACAACGGGAGTTGCACCGATTACGGCAAGAATAAATACCACGCCGTAACTACGCAAATAGTAAATGGTTTCTGTAGAAATGAGAGGAACTCCACCTGCTCCGAACATACCGCCCACGTTTACAAAAAGCTGACTGAGGTCAACGGAAGCAAACAATACAAAGCTGAACAGCACAAGAACAAGAACGTAAATATGGTTCAGAACCTTCATCTTTTTAAGATGCTTAAGTAACCAGGTCTTCTCAATGAGGAGAAGTATAGCAAAGAACACACCCCAAAGGATGAAGTTCCAGGCCGCACCGTGCCAGAAGCCGGTAAGCATCCATACAACGAAAATATTAAAGAAATTTCTCAACTTGGAGCATCTGTTACCGCCCATGGGGATGTAAACGTAGTCGCGGAACCAGGATCCAAGAGACATATGCCATCTTCTCCAGAACTCGGTAATACTTCCCGAAATAAAGGGATAATTGAAGTTCTCAAGGAAGTCAAAGCCGAAGATCTTACCCAAACCTATGGCCATATCACTGTAACCCGAGAAGTCGAAGTATATCTGAAGAGCATAAGCTATGCCGTATAACCAGAAGAAGAGAACAGACTTATCGTTGGATGCGGCAAAAGCAGAGCCGAATTCTGCAAGAACGTCGGCGATAAGAACCTTTTTGCCAAGACCGATAACAAATCTGCGAGCGCCTTCAGCTATCTTATCAAAGCTGTGGGTACGGTTATCAAGCTGGAGAACAATGTCAGAGTAACGAACTATGGGGCCGGCAATAAGCTGGGGGAAAAGAGCAATATAAGTAGCCAAGCTTATAATGTTGCGCTGAGCCTTAACCTCTCCTCTGTAAACGTCTACCGTATAGCTGAGCATCTGGAAAGTATAGAAGCTTATACCTACGGGAAGAGCTACGTTGAGGAATGGTATGCCAAGTCCCGTGACGGCATTGAAATTATCAATAAAGAAGTCAACGTATTTAAAATAGGCCAAAAAGCCAAGACTTGTTACCAACGATAGAACAAGAAAGACCTTTGAAAGCTTTTGCCCCTGATATTTTTCAATAAGTAAACCAAGCACATATCCCAAAAGTATGGTTACTACCATCAGTACTACGTATCGAGGCTCACCCCATGCGTAAAACACAAGGCTGGCAAGCAATAATACGGAGTTCTTGAGAACCTTGGGGGCTATCAGATAAAGCAATACTACTATGGGGAAAAAGTAGTATAAAAAGGGAATACTTGAAAAAAGCATATTAGTTTCCTTAATCTTAAAAATAATCAGGCAAAACCAACATAACCGACCTCTTTGGATAGTGTGTAGACAAGGGCGGAGATTTCGGTTTTGCCTGCGTTATTGTTTCAGTATATTGTTGTGTGTATATTTTAAATTAGCCGATAAAGGATACTTCGTAAGCAACTGCAGCATCGGTATAGGTAGCGGTAATAGCTTCCTTCATGGGGTTGATGTTATCGAAAAGACCGTAAGAAAGAACCACGTAGTCGCCTACAGTTACGATAACAAAACCTTCGGGCTGGCCGCACATCCACTGGTTGTTCTTAACGCTGTCGTTAAGAGCAGCAGCAACGGTGTTAACGTTATTAACGTCGGTTACGTGGAAGGCTGCAGTTACGAAGAAGTTCTGCATCATGGGGTGCTGTACAAGAGCTGCGTTATCAATCATAGAAAGGTTTGCTGCAGGGAAAAGAGCAACGGCAGTAATGAGGTCGTTATCAACGGGAACGTTGCCGGGGCCCTGAGTCATAGTAGTTTCATCGTTTTCATTATAATATCCGCCGGGGAACATCATCTTGATGTCAGCTGCATCCATTTCGTATGCAGGAGCAAGCTTTTCAGCAAAAGCGTCGTATGCGCCGTTAAGAAGGGCGGTTGCGTTTTCAGCGGGGCTTACAAATTCATCTCCTGCAGGAGTGTTGTCGCAAGCTACGATTATAGACATGGACATAATAAGTGCGAGTGCAAGTGCAAAAATCTTTTTCATTTTTGTTTTCCTTTCAAGTTTAAAATATTAGAATTTTTACTTACTGTTTTCAACAGGAGCTATACCATAAAGCACCCAGGCTCCGGTGATTCCGGCCTTTTGGCCGTGTTCGGTAATTGGGGAGCCGTCTTCAGACTTGCGAAGAAGCATCATAACGTCTTCGCCAACGTCGGGCAATGCCGCCAACTCACTTACGGTTTCAACGTAAGCAACTACGGGTATTTTATCCGTTCCGGACAGCACGTCGGGGGTATACATAACTTCAAGCACGTCAGTGGGGCGAATGTAATATACGCACACACACCAACCGTCACTTTCGGCAAGATACATTTCTTTTTCCAGTATTTCGCAGGTGATAAGAGCCTGAAGCTGTTCAACGTTTCCGTCATCAACCACCATCAGTTTGAGCTCTTCTTCTGTTTCCAAAGCTCTGGGTGATACTGATACGGAAGAAGGAAGCTCGGAACGGTCCACCTGAGTAAACTGACCTTTATTTTCAAAGGACAACTCATTTTCATAAATAGCGGGTGCGCGGTTCAGCACAAATATTGCGGCGAACAATACGCATACCGCAAAGGCGGCAACGGCCATCTTGGGAATAAACCATCTGAAATTAAATCGGAAGCTTTGTTCCTCCCCCGCGGCCGATCTGACCGACGCTTTGGTCTTCTCTAAAAGTGCGGAAGAAGGTTGTATCTTGTCAAAAACAGGCTTAATATCAGATTCACGCATCATCTGTCATCTCCGTTCTGACTTTTTATCTTCTTCTGCCTCTAAATTAAGCTTGAGAAGATTTCTTGCTCTCGAAAGTCGCATCTTTACCGCGCCCTCTGTTAATTTGAGGGTTTTTGCGATCTCACTCACCGACATATCTTCATAGTAAAACAGAATGATCACCGTTTTAAAATCTATGGGCAACTTGAGTATCTCTTTATATACCTCTTTATCGGTATCGCTGAAGGTATCGGCAACTTCGCCTATATCGTCAAGGCTTATGTTATCATTCCAGGGAGCGATGTAAGCGCTTTTACAGCAATTTACGGTCACCCTGATAAGCCATGCCTTTCGGTGTTCTTCCGAGGCAAAGGGTCTGTTATTTTTCATGTACCGAAGAAAAACTTCCTGAAAAATATCTTCAGCGTCAAACTTTGACTTCATATTGGTGAGAGCAATTTTATAGACCATTGAAGAATATCTGTCGATGACGGTGTCTATGTCATCGTCGGTTTTGTAATCCAACACATCGCTCGTACGCTGCGTTTGTTTTTGCATCACAAACCTCCTTCACTAATAATACAATGAAAAGGGCAAAAGGTAACAAGAAAAATTTCAAACTATTTGTGAACTGATTTTTCTCTTATTTTACGGCGGTTATACAGAGCCAGCCTCCCTTTTCATGTTCGCCGGTAACCTTAAATCCGTTATTGGAAAGAGCCTTCAGAACCTCTTCTCTTCTTTCGGTAATGATACCGGACATAATAAACAAGCCGTCGTCGGTAAGAAGGTCGCCCACAAAAGCGGAGAGTCTTATAATAACGTCGGCAACTATATTAGCCAAAATAAATTTATACTTCTTTCCGTCAACGAGATTCTTTGCAGCCTCGTCCATTGAAAGGATATTGCCGGTAACGGCCTTGAACTCGCCCTCATAGGAATTGAGAGCAGCATTTTCGTGGGACACCTTTACGGCGTTGGGATCAATATCTATGGCGTTGACTTCTTTTGCACCCATAAGTAAAGAAGCAATGGAAAGGATACCGCTTCCGCAACCTATATCAAGAACGTTTTCGCCCTTAATGTCGTATTTCTGTATTTCTTCTATACAAAGAGATGTAGTTTCGTGGGTTCCCGTACCAAAAGCCATACCGGGGTCTATGCGGAGAACGGTTTCGTTTTCCTTTTTCTCATATTCTTCCCATTGGGGAACAACCGCTATCTTGCCGATGGAGAGGGGCTTATAATATTGTTTCCAGGAATTTGCGTAATCATCCTCTTTTACGGTGTTTGACATAATGCTCATGGGGATATTTTCAGCATCAAATCTCGCCGTAAGGTACTCGATAACCGCATTCATATTGATATGGGGTGCAAAATACACGTGCAAAAGGGCATAAGTAACGTCCTTCTTAAGAAGCTCTTCGTCAATGAGAGCGAAGTTCTTCACAAGAGGACAGTCAAGCATATCAGAATAATCCTCGGTATAAATACCGCCGATATCCAGCATGGAAATAATGGATGTTGCCACATCCTCATGTTCTATATCAATTTTAATAATAAGCTCGGTGTACTGCATTTTCATTTAACCTTTCTTATAATCAAGATGTTGTTCGCAAAGTCCTTTAAGCACACATCCCTCACAGTTGGGGGATTGAGCCGAACATACGGCCCGTCCGTGAGCCACAAGGGAATGGGAAAATCTAAAGCCCGTATCTTTAGGCAATATTTTCAAAAGTGTTTTTTCTACTACCGTAGGATTTTTCGACGACACAAGACCTATTCTGTTTGACAGTCTTATACAGTGGGTGTCGGCGATAAGAACGTTTTTATCCCCGAATATCTCACCCATAAGAAGATTGGCTATCTTTCGCCCGATTCCGGGAATCTCAAGCAGACCTTCCAGAGTATCGGGAATCCCGCCCAGCCCCTCTATCTTTTTTGCGGCAAGGATTATGTCCCTGGCCTTAGTCTTGTAAAGGCCGCAGGAAAAGATTATCTTCTCAATATCCTCGTTTTTCGCATTGGCGTAATCGGATACGGTTTTATATTTTTTGAAAAGTTCTGCGGTTACTATATTTACACGTTTGTCCGTACATTGTGCAGAAAGTCTGGAGGCAACCAAAAGCTCCAAGGGTGAGGTAAAATCAAGGGCGCACTTTGGCTCGGGATAGAGGGCAAAAAGCCTGTCGACCACTTCGTTTATCTTTTTTTTAGTCATTTTACTTTCACCTTATTTAACCAACTGTATGAACTTGCCTGTTTTCTGTTCAATAAAGGATTTAAAATCTTCCATATTTCCGCCCGTCAACGTTTCCTTGGGAAGCATCTTATATATATTATTGCCAAGGCAAAGAACAAACCCCTCTTTAATCTCAACTAATGCTTCAATATCGGAATACTTACAGTTAATATCCCCACCTTCGGAGCGAAGAACATATCCTTCATCTCCGAATTCAGTGGTGACGGCCATATCTAAAGGTCTGGTCGCTCTCTTAAAAAATGAGGCCTCAATAATATTCTGAAAAACAAGCGCGACCAGCATCAGTATAAACGCCGTCCATATTATTACGTTGCTTAAGGATAGCTCAATACCGTCCTTAGGGAAAAATCTTACTATAAAAAGTATACCTACCACAATAGAAAGGAGATAGGTAGTAACCATAGCCTGCTTTCTTACGGTTTTTCCTACCGCTTTCGAGATTCGAATAAACGTTTTAAAGTCGTATTGAGTTTTAAAGCTGAAAAGAACGTTTTCCATACTATTTTTTATCTTTTATGTCCTGCCAATATTTTTTTGCCGACTGCTCTATCTTGTTATCTCCGTATTCGTAATACACCCTATTTTTCAAGGCATCGGGAAGATACTGCTGTTTTACGTAATGGTCGGGGAAGGAATGGGGATATTTATACTCCACTCCCCTGCCCAGATTTGCAGCGCCCTTATAATGGGAGTCCTTGAGGTGTGCGGGGATATCCCCCAGATCCCTATTCTGCAGGTCAGCCAATGCACCGTCTATGGCGCAGATTGCGGAGTTTGACTTGGGAGCCGTTGCGAGAAGTATTACAGCTTCTGCCAAAGGTATGCGGGCTTCGGGCAAACCAAGCTGAAGAGCCGCATCCACACAGCTTTTCACTATGGTTATAGCCTGGGGATAAGCAAGGCCTATATCTTCTGCGGCAATAACAAGAAGACGACGGCAGGCAGAAGGAAGGTCGCCCGCATCCAAGAGTCTTGCAAGATAATGGAGCGCGGCGTTTTCATCAGAGCCTCTTACAGACTTTTGCAAAGCAGAAAGAATGTCGTAATGACTGTCTCCGTCCCTGTCATATTTCATATTACTGCGCTGGGAAAGTTCGGTAGCCGCCTCGAGGGTAACGTTAAGGGCGGTCTGTCCCGTCTTCTTTACGCAAAGAAGCTCAACGGCGTTCATTGCCTTTCTCACGTCACCGCCACAGCTTCCCGCAATACGGGAAACAACGCCTTCCTCCAGCGTTATATCCAGGCTTTCTTCCTCTGCCAGGATATCGAAGGCACGGCTGACGGCCGCCTCGATCTCTTTTGCCGAGGGCGGCTTGAACTCAAACACCGTACTTCTACTGAGAATGGCGTTGTAAACGTAAAAATATGGATTTTCTGCAGTTGAAGCAATAAGAGTTATACTTCCGTTCTCAATAAAGTCCAGAAGTATCTGCTGTTGCTTTTTATTAAAATACTGTATCTCGTCAAGGTACAGTATCACTCCCCCGGCATTCTGAAGATTGTCGAGGGATGATATTATATCCTTTATATCGCCCGTAGACGCAACTGTTGCGTTGAGCTTATAAAGAGTTTTGTTTGTCTGTTTTGCAATGATATGAGCAAGGGTTGTCTTACCGATACCCGAAGGTCCATAAAAAACCATATTGGGTATAGAACCGCTTTCAATGATTTTACGCAAAGGACGGCCGGGGGCAAGCAGATGACGCTGGCCCACCATATCGTCTATACTTTCGGGTCTTATCCGAGCCGCAAGGGGCATTCGTCTTTCCATGTTCATATCCTTAGGCATAGAGCCCCATACAATGTCCGACTTAGTTGCCGGAGTTGGAATAGTTGGGAGCCTCTTTTGTGATGTAAATGTCGTGGGGATGGCTTTCCTTAAGACCGGCGTTGGTGATTCTTACGAAACGGCCGTTTTCCTTAAGTTCGGGAATAGTAGGAGTTCCACAGTATCCCATACCTGCGCGGAGACCGCCGAGGAGCTGGAATACGGTATCAGCAAGGGGTCCTTTGTAAGGTACACGACCTTCAACGCCTTCGGGCACAAGCTTCTGCTGGCCTTCCTGGAAGTATCTGTCCTTGGAACCCTGCTTCATAGCGGCGATGGAACCCATACCTCTGTATACCTTAAACTGTCTGCCCTGATAGATTTCGCTCTCACCGGTACTTTCAGCACAGCCTGCGAAGAGAGAACCGAGCATTACAACGTCAGCACCTGCTGCGATAG
>JAZSCR010000226.1:0-5443 GCA_045530715.1 Eubacteriales bacterium | reverse complement strand
CGATCCGACTTGGTTGACGTTGCAGAAGAAAGCGACAAAAACCCTCTGCCCCCCGCCATAATCAAAAAGACCGACGGTTCTATCCTTTACGCCACCACCGACGTTGCGACGCTTCTCCAGCGTCAGAAGGACTTTGCTCCCGATAAGATATGGTACGTGGTTGACAACCGTCAGGCTCTCCACTTCGTTCAGGTGTTCAGATGCGCTAAAAAGGCGGGCATAATCCCCGAAACCACCGAGCTTGAGCATCTTGGATTCGGTACTATGAACGGTAACGACGGTAAGCCCTTCAAGACCCGCGCAGGCGGCGTTATGAAGCTTTCCGACCTTATCGCTACGGTTACCGCGGGAGCCCTTGAAAAGCTTGAAGCGTCCGAATATATAAAGAGCCTCTCCGCCGAAGAAAAGGCCGACACCGCCCGTAAGGTTGGCGTAGCGGCAATAAAGTTTGGCGACCTTATTAACCAGAGAGCAAAGGACTATATATTCGATATGGATAAGTTCCTCTCCTTTGAGGGCAAGACGGGTACCTATATCCTTTATACCGTAACCCGTATAAACTCCATTCTTAAGAAGCTGGGTATCTCTCCCGATGAGGAAAAGAAGGTTCGCGGAATATACTCCAAATCCGACGAAAACCTTATGCTCACCCTCAGCCTTTCAAGCGAGCAGTTTACCAGAGCGTTTGCCGAAAAGGCCCCCAACTACGTTTGCGACAACGCTTACCGTATAGCCTCCGAGTTCTCCTCCTTCTATCACGATAACCGTATTATCGACGTGCCCCACGAGGACAAGAAGGAATCCTGGATAGCTCTTATGCTTCTTACCAGAAAGGCACTCTGTATGCACCTTGACGTGCTGGGAATAGAGCCTGTCGACTCAATGTAAAAAGGGCATCTTACGATGACAAGAGAAACAAAGGCTCTTATAAAGAGCATGGCCTACGAGGAAATGGAGAAAAAAAGCTCTCACAAGTGGAAGGAACGGGGAAACA
Organism: Eubacteriales bacterium; assembly: GCA_045530715.1. Classification (GTDB taxonomy): domain Bacteria; phylum Bacillota; class Clostridia; order Oscillospirales; family UBA644; genus JAZQLP01. The sequence goes on along the minus strand of JAZSCR010000226.1, from coordinate 4,449 downwards.
AGTACTACCACGGCGAGAGAGTGGCATCCATAGCCCTCAGGTTAAGACGGCACCTTTTTCCCGACGTTACCGAGTACGACGACCTTATTGAGGTTGCGGCTTGGTTTCACGATATTAAAAACGGCGTGGAGATGCACAACGAGAAGGGCGCCGACCTTACGCGTGAGCTTCTCTCCCCTCTTCTGACGAAGGAAGAGATGGATACCGTATACGCCATAATCTACGACCACGACAAAAGAAAGCCCCTTGACAACGACTATCCCTTTTATCTCAAGCTCCATCAGGACGCCGACCTTTTAGACCATTTCGGATGCTTTGATATATGGACGGAGATATTTCACGCCTCGGCCATGGGAGCCACGGTTCATTATCTGATAAATTATCTTCAGTTTGACCGCCCGAGAAGTATGGACTATGAGAGAACTCTCCTCAATTACGAAATAAGCAAAAAAATAATGGACGATAAAAAGAAGTTCCTCAAGGACTTTGGGGACAGATTCCTCGACGAGTGTACCACGGGTATTGCCAACGAGGAAGAGATTTTCGGATATAAAGAAGATTAACTACTATGTAGGCATAGCCCCGAGGGTTATGCCTATATTTTTATTTTAAATAAGATAATTCCTCCCACCATAAGAGCCAGACCGATAAACTCCTTTACCCCGAAAGCAGCCTTCTCCGCCCCCAAAAGGCCGAAATAATCTATGGCGGCGGCCACGGCAAGCTGTGAGATAAGGATAACAGAAATAGCGGCGGTGGGCGAAAGCCCCTTTATTGAAAGCATAACGCAAACGGTTATAACGAGTCCGAAGACACCGCCCAGAAGATAGAGCGGTTTTTGGCTAAACAGAGCCGAAATATTGCCCTTACCGAAAATAAAGGCGGCAATAAGGGAAAGAATAAAAGCGCTGCCCTGAACGAAGGCGTTGGCCTCCCAAAGGCCTATTCCCTCCTGAAGGCGGGTATTCATTACCCCCTGAATACTCATGGCGGCTCCCGCCAGAATTGCAAAAACAAATCCAATCATAAAAAAACGACTCCTTTCGGAGTCATTTTTTCCAATATAATGTGATTTATCAAATCCAGGATATACCAATATTTATTACGGTTTCGGTTTTGGTATCGTACAATGCGTATACGGAAGAAATACCTGCCGAAAGAGATTCGCTATCACCGTAGTTAAAGCTATAATAAAGTTCAAGCTCAATTATATCAATACCAAGAGAGGGTACACTGTGTTTTGCAAGTGAATTGACCTCGATGGTAAAGTTATTTATCATACTTCCGTCAAATCCGTAGGATACCTGCTCTTCAAGAAAACGCGCCACGGCGTCCGATGTCGTCAAGGTAAGGTCGTTGTCGGCGTTGATATAGTAGTTTTCGTAAAAGTCCTCCGCAAGCTCGACTACGGTTTTGGCCGCGGGGTCGGATAGGTCAACGTTTCCTTTTGCAGAGCATGGACCGCCAAGCTTAATGCTTCCGCTGCCGCTGCCGCTGATAAGCCCGTTAAATATGGGATAGAAGGTAAGATTTCCGTTGGCATCCGAAACAACTATCTTGCCGTCTGCGGTCATACCGTTATCAAACATCAGGTAAGCATTCCCACCGTTATACCTTAATCCGACCTCGGAGAATACGGCAGAAGGATCATCATGGGGCTGATAATAACCACCCCTGACAACCGTACCTACCTCTTGAGTATGCAAGCTGATCTCATTGGTAACGGTATCATATACAAAGGAGTAGTCGACCATATTTACGTTGTAATATGATATATAGACATATCTTCCGTCGAGAGAAGCGGCCAAGTCTTCAAAATTCATATAATGGATACCGTAGACGCCAAGCTCCTGATAAGAAAGACGAGAAGATATTCTTTGTTCAGCCATATCGTATACTATTATACCGAAATTACCCGATAAAACAGCCTTTTTATCACTGATATAAATAAGATTACTGCTCAAGTGATGCTCCGTCATATTTGGTATATCACTCATATCCATACCCAAAACTCTCATCCGAGCAAGGTAGTCGGCGTTAAGATCGGACAAATTGAGATTTACCAACCTTTCAGCCATTATGTTGCCCGCATTTCCGCTTGCGGCATTGACCACCTTACCGCTATCGCTGTTATAAGCGACTAACCACTTATTGGAAACCATTCCGTCGGCATCATGGCGATTAACGAGGTATGAATAAAGGGTAGTATTTGCTTGAGGCAGGGAACGGCTTTTATCAAACAAAACCTCAACCGAAGAGGTCGAAGATTCGGAAAGATAAGCCGATTCTATAAGGCCTGCGATATAGCTGACGGCACCGCCTTGAGAATGAGGGTCGGTATATTGGGGCGTGGGCGACTCCCTGAGATCGCTTCCGACTTTCACGTCACTGAAAAGCACTCTGACAGTCTCTTCTCCCGTAACCTTATCCTGACAGATTATACGGTATTCAGTCATGTCCTCTTTTATACGGCCGTATAGGTAATGGGTCTTGGTTTCAACGTAGGTATCGGTATTAATATAGCCCGAAACGTGGGATATATCGGGTTGCTCTGATACAGGGAAAGCCTGTTGCCATATATGAACAGAAACCTCATTACTTGCAAATATCTCACCCGAAAAAATATCCATACGGTAGGGATACTTTATATATGCCCCGCGCGAATCATCGTATCCGAGATATACCGATCTTCCTGTTGCGGATAATTGAGTTTCAAAAACAGACAAACCGCCCAAATTCTCCATATCCTCACGGGTAATACGGAAGGATACTTTATTATTAACAAGGTCGTACACTATCACGCCGTAATTGTCGGAAAGTACTACCATACTTTCGTTGGCATATACGGGGCCGGGAAGTCCGTCAACCATGAAAACTGTTTGTTCAAGATCGCTGAAATCCACCGCAGTATCTGCGGGAATCACGTTTACATCGTCTTGCTCATTTGGATCGTCGGGAATTGGATCTACGGGATCATCGGGAATGGGGTCATCTTGATTAATGGGTTCGTCGGGGGTATCGGGGGCAAAGGGGTCAGTCATAAAGCAACCCACAAACAAGGCCACGCAAAGGAGGGCTAAAATCAGGGCAATTACGGTTACTTTCTTGTAATTAACAACCTTCTTGACCCTCTTTTTCACGTCGGATTCGCCGAAGGCAAGAGGGCAAGCTGCTATGCTTTTGCGGCTGATACAGCAATCAAGAAGAGCTGTAGCGTAGGCCTTTCTGGTAGATTCGTCCATATCCTTAATGACCCTTTCGTCGCAGGCGCCTTCAATATCCTTGCAGAAAAGGATATAGGCAACCCATACAAGGGGATTGAACCAATACAGACAAAGCAGGGCAAATCCAAAGGGCTTTGCCAAATGGTCAAGGCGACGGATATGGGCTTTTTCGTGAGCTATAACGTAGCCTTCGGCCTGGGGCGAAAGGTTAAATGGCAGATATATACGAGGCCTTAAGATACCCAAAATAAAAGGAGAGTTGACCTTTTCGCTCTGCCATATTCCGTCATCACGTCTTACGGCATCAAAGACCCTTACGCGAAGAATAAGGTAATATCCAACACAGTAAAGAGCCATAATACAGGCGCCCGCAATCCAGATATAGGAAAATATCTTAACGTATGATACGGGTGTGCTTATCTGTACGGTGGGGGCGGAGGGGGTCACGGTAAGGGTGTTATCCGATACGGGAGGGGTATAGGTGATATGTATATCCACTCTGTCGGGCTGCTCGGGGATAACAACTATATCGGTAACCGTGTCCTTTTCGGGAATTGGGTCAACAACCGTCTGGACTATTTCAACGGGCGCTTTTTCGGGAATAAGGCTGAACACACTTTCTATGGAAAAAGGACATATAAGCCTTAAAGCCACAAATCCCCACAGCAAGCAAGTTATCCATCTGGGAGCCCTTTTCAAAAGCAGACGAAGAACGACAACCGCCACTATAAGATAACTTGACGTGACTGCCAATTCAAATATTTTCAAGAATAAGGATTCCATATTCTACTCCCCTTTCAAATTGATAATCTGCCGAATCTCCTCTATTTCCTTTTGAGAAAGATGCTCTTTTCTGGCAAATGCGGCAATAAATGCGGGTAATGAGCCTGAAAAACGCTTTTCAACAAGCTCTTCGATTTCGGCAACCTCCGCGTCCTCTTTTGATACGAGAGAGGTTACTACCGTATTTTCGTTCCTCACCACTCCCCTATCGGACAAACGTTTTATAACCGTATAGGTGGTGGTTTTTGACCAACCCAGTTTTTCAGCGCACAACTCCGAAAGCTTGCGGCTGCTGATAGGCTCGTTTTCCCAGAGAATAAGACAAAATCTGTATTCACTTTCAAATATTTTGGGTGTTGACAAGAGTATCATCTCCTTCCGATTTCATTCTAATCCGTTAGTACAATTATATTCTAACACATTAGAATGGACTTGTCAATAC
>JAZSCR010000039.1:0-9656 GCA_045530715.1 Eubacteriales bacterium | reverse complement strand
CCATAGCTACTATGTGTACGCCCTTATCTGCCGCCTCCTTAAGTGCTGCGGCAAATTCGGGATGGGTATCGGCATTGGGCTTAAACTCTGATATTCCTTTCATTTGGACGACGAAAAGAATACAACATTCAAAACCTTCGTTATGGGCTTTGATGAGCTCACGTATATGCTTTATCCCTCTTTGGGTTGGAGCATCGGGAAAGAGAGCGACCCCGTCTTTTTCAAGGGTGACTCCCTTGACTTCGATAAACGCAGCTGTATTTGGAGTTTCGATGAAAATGTCAAAGCGTGAATTACCGTAGGTAACCTCTCTTTTGATATTTGAGTCTGGTAATAGCTTTCTGAGCCATTCTTCGGCAACGCCGTTGACTATCTGAGAGTCCATGTTTATAAGTATAGGCTCTCTGTTTTTTTCTTCCTTGAGTACGGCAATCAGGTCGTGTTTTGTTTTGCGAACCGGATTTTTTGCCTCTTCAAGCCATACCGTTGCTCCGGGGACAAGAAGCTCCTTGCACCGTCCCGTATTTTTCACGTGAACTGTTTCTTCTTTTCCTTCAAGGTCTACCTTTGCGATAAATCTGTTTGGACGGGATAGGAATATTGCTTTTTTAACGTTACTGTATTTCATAGGCTATGCCTGCTGCTTTTTTGCTTTCATGGAGAGGGAGATTCTCTTTTTCTTTTCGTCTACAGAAAGGACGGTAACTTCAACAACGTCGCCTACCTTAACTATTTCCGAGGGGTGTTTGATAAATCTGTCGCAGACCTGTGAGATGTGTACAAGGCCGTCCTGGTGAACGCCTATATCCACGAATACTCCAAAGTCTATAACGTTTCTTACCGTGCCCTTGAGAACCATGCCTTCCTTCAGGTCGGCCATAGTCATTATGTCGCTGCGAAGCATGGGGGCGGGGAGGTCGTCACGGATATCTCTGCCCGGCTTTGCAAGCTCGGTAAGGATATCGTTAAGGGAGGGGATGCCTATACCTATTGCTGAAGCAACCTTATCTTTTCCGTACTTTTCAACCGTTTGCGGGAGAGTCTTAAGGTCGGCTGTGCGAATGTCCTCGCCCTTGTATCCGAACATTTCAAGGAGCTTTTCGGTGGCCTCGTAGCTTTCGGGGTGAACGGCGGTGTTGTCAAGGGGATTTTTACCGTTGGGTATTCTCAAAAAGCCCGCGCACTGTTCGTAAGCCTTGGGCCCTAACTTTTTAACTTTAAGGAGCTGTTTTCTGTCTGTAAATGCGCCGTTTTCCTCTCTGTGTTCGGCAATGTTTTTTGCCACGGAGGGGGTGATTCCTGCAACGTAAGAGAGAAGAGAGGGGGAGGCGGTGTTCAGGTCTGCGCCAACGCTGTTAACACAGCTTTCAACCACGCCGCCCAGGGTTTCCGAGAGTCTTGCCTGAGGCATATCGTGCTGATACTGGCCTACTCCTATGGCTTTGGGGTCTATTTTTACAAGCTCTGCTAAGGGGTCCTGCATACGGCGGGCAATGGATACGGCGCTTCTGAGAGATACGTCAAAGTCGGGGAACTCCTCCGCACCCAGCTTGGAGGCAGAGTATACTGATGCTCCTGCCTCGCTTACAACCATATATGTTACGGGACGGGATGCCTCTTTTATGAGTTCGGCAACGAATATCTCTGATTCCTTTGAAGCGGTGCCGTTACCTATGGAAATGCAGTCAACCGAATACTTGTTTATCCAATCAAGAAGCTTTGCCTTTGCTTCTTCAACTCTGTTCTGGGGAGGGGTGGGGTATACTACCGAGGTCGCGAGAACTTTACCCGTGGGGCTTACTACGCATACCTTACAACCCGTTCTGTATGCGGGGTCAAGACCCAGTACGACCTTGCCCTTTATGGGGGGTGCCATAAGGAGGGGGCGGAGGTTAAGGCCAAACATCCTTATTGCTTGCTCAGCGGCTCTGTCTGTAAGAACAGAACGGACTTCTCTTTCTATGGAGGGGAATATGAGTCTTGAATAGCTGTCCTCTGCAGCGGCACGGAGATACTTTTCGGTGGTGGAGCCGTAAACGATTATTTCATCTGTGATAGCCTTAATGCATTCTTCATCGGGGCAGACGATGGACACCTTTAGAAAGTCCTCTTTTTCACCTCTGTTTATGGCGAGGATTCTGTGGTCGGGTATCTTTTTTATAGGCTCGGCATAGTCGTAATACTGGGCGTAAACGCTGTCTTCTTCCTTTGCCTGAACCGTCTTTAAAAGGCCTTTTTGGTCGATTATCTCTTTAAGCTGCTTTCTGATATGAGGGTCGTCGGAAAAGCCTTCAGCAATTATATCCATAGCTCCGGCTATTGCTTCCTCAAGGGTCAGTACGCCCTTTTCTTCGGATATATATTGAGCTGCAACTGCTTCAATATCCTTTTCGTCCTGGGCCATAATGATTTGGGCTAAAGGTTCAAGTCCCTTTTCTTTTGCCACGGTGGCTCTTGTGCGGCGCTTTGGACGGAAGGGACGGTATATGTCCTCTACCTCGGCAAGGGTAGTCGCTTTAAGGATATCTGCCTCGATTTCGGGAGTCATCTTCTCCTGCTCGGTTATGGAGGCTATAACCTCTTCCTTACGTTTTTCAAGGTTCCTCAGATAGTTAAGTCTGTCGGCAAATTCTCTCAATACCTGGTCGTCGCAGGAGCCTGTCATCTCCTTACGGTAACGGGCAATAAAGGGTATGGTATTGCCGTCGTCGATAAGCTTTATAATGTTTTCGGTATGCTCGGGACGGAGCTTGAATTGAGTAGCTAAAGCAGAAGAGATGTTCATATGTTATTCTCCAAGAAATGTATTTTCTATATTATAAAATAATATTTTGACAAAACGGTGAAGACCCCCTCGGGTAATAAAAAAATCGGCTCATATGAGCCGATTTTTCATATTATTCGTTATCTTCTTTTTCTTCTTCCTCTTCGGGGTCGGGAGCAAGTTCTACCTTTACGGTTTCAACTCGCATTGCCTGGGCTTCGGTGACCGTAAGGGTTATTCTTCCGTGGGTGAATGTGTCGCCAACCTCGGGGAATTTATCCAGCATTTCGGTTGCCCAACCGCCTACGGTGGTGTACTCGCTTTCGAAATCCTTGGGTTCGTATTCGATAAGGCTGAAGAGGTCGTAAATATTAAGTCCTCCGTCAACGGTAAAGATACCGTCTTCGGTTTCCTCAAATTCAGTTTCAACCTCGTCGCTTTCGTCGTATATTTCGCCAACGATCTCTTCGATTACGTCTTCAAGGGTGATAATACCCATTACTCCGCCGAATTCGTCTATAACCACAGCCATATGGGAACGGGTACGACGGAATTCTTTAAGAATGGAGGATACGGTTCTCGTCATATGTACGAACATAGGGGGAGTGAGAAGATCTTCAACCTTCACATTGGGATTTATAAGCATTTCCTTAACCAACTTCTTTGAGGAAAGGATACCTATAATATTGTCAATGCTGTCCTTATATACGGGAACTCGGGAGTAGGACATGGTGTCCTTATCCTTGAGGAGGGTCTTTATATCGTCGTCGATATCGTAGGCAAACATATCTACTCGGGGAGTGAGTATGTCCTTTGCCGTGGTTTCGGTAAACTCAACGGCGGACTTGATAAGCTCACTTTCCTTTTCGGTAAATACGCCTTCTTCCTCGATGGCGTCTATAAGATTTACAAGCTCTTCCTGGGTTACCTGGGGCTGAGGTTCCTTGGGGGTCCAGATGGGGGAGAGCTTATTTACAAGGGTAGACACAAGATAAACTACGGGGGAAAGGACAGTCATTACGACCTTTAAGGGCCAAGCAATAATATAAACTATCTTGTCTGCAAGCTCGGATGCAATAATCTTGGGGAATATTTCACCGAAAATAAGAATGATTATGGTAAGGCCTATGGTGGTTATGGTTTCGGCATTATTAAAATGCTTTGTCATAAGCACCGTTGCCGCGGATGCTGCGGCGATATTTACAAGGTTATTACCCGCAAGGATAGCGGCGATGGACTTTGTATAGTTGTCTGATATGTAGAGAGCTATCTTTGCGGATTTCTTTCCTTTTTCCGCTTCCTTTTTCATTCGCATCTTGTTTGCGGATGCAAAGGCTATTTCGGAACCGGAGAAGAAGGCCGAAAGTCCCACGAGAAGTACTATAACAACAATAAGAATTATATCGGTAATCATGCTGTTACCTCCTCTTCTTCAGAGGCATCGGTAACCTCGTTATCGGAAACGTCGGGCAGGTCTTCCAGAGCAATCTGCTCTTCGAGAAGCTTCTGGTCGATATCCTCGTCCTCGTCGTATATTTCGCCTACCAGCTCTTCGAGAAGGTCCTCAAGAGTTACCAGACCTACGGTTCGGTGCTTTTCGCGCACTATGGCCATATGGGTCCTTTTACGTCCCATTTCTTCAAAAAGAGCATCAAGCTTGGTTGTGGGTTTTGTTTTAAGTACGGGATAGAGAGTAAAGTCGTTTATTCTTTTTGAACCGCTTATAAGACTTTCCAATATCTGCTTTGATCTCAATATACCGATAATGTTATCAAGATTCTTGTCGTATACGGGAATTCTTGAATAAGAAACGTCTATAAGTAGTTCCTTTACCTTATCGTGGGGAACCGTGCGTTCAATGGCAAAAATACTTTCCTTGGGAATCATTACGTCCCTTACCGTCTTGTCACCGAAGTCTACCGCAGATTTAATGATTCGGGTTTCCGAATGTTCCAAAACGCCTTCTTCTGCTATGGTTTCTACCACGGACTGGAATTCTTCTTCAGTCATGGTAGGCTCTTTGTTGTCACCTGAAAGTTTTTTTCTCAAGAGAGCTGTAAGGGTTGAAAATACCCAAATAAAGGGAGTAAGGAGCTTTGAGAAAATATCAAGGGGCAGAGCCATTGCCATCATAAACGAGTCTGCGTTTGCGTTTGCGATATTCTTAGGTATAGTTTCTCCGATAAGGTATATGAGTATGGTCATAATTACCGTGGAGAGTACCGAGCCGAGGGCTTCGTTACCGTTTACCCAAGAGATAAACAGGGTGGTTGCAACCGCCGTGGAGGCGATACTGATGACGTTCTGACCTATGAGCAGAGCTATGAGGTCATCGTCAAATTTTTCAAGAAGCTTTGCGGCTCTTTTAGCAGCTTTGTTATCTTCTTCTTCGGCGAGAGTCTTGAGCCTTATTCTGTTAGCGTTCATACACGCCGTTTCCGTTGCGGCCATTACACCTCTGAGAAGTATCAGGGCAAAAAGTATCAAGCATTGCCATATACTACTACTGTCGTCCATAAAGGAAAAAATCAACTCCATTTTCTTATCTTACGTTATTGAACGCAGTTTTTTGCGTTCTTGTAAGTGTATTCAAATCAGTATAGCATAACGAGATGTAAAATTCAATGGCGTAGGGGGTTAGTTCACAATATGTTCGTACATTAGTAGGTATTATGCTCAAATAAATACCGATAGAAGGTAATAAGATGCGGTTTTTCTGCGTGAAGGAGAGAAAATAATGGGTTTTATGTAAAATCCCTTTAAAAGTTCAAAAAACTGATATTGATTTTTATATAGCCAAACTGTATAATAATAGTGCAAAAAAACAGAATGAGGTTAATTATGAAAAAAGTTTTAGCTATTATCGTGGCGGGTATCCTTCTCGTTTCTTGCCTTGCGGCCTGTAAGGGAGACGAAGACGTTAAAAATGATTCCTTCGACTATCTGACTGCCAACATTTCCGACTATATAGTGTTGGGCGAATATAAGGGCCTTGAGATAGATATGACTCCCGAATGCACGGAAGAGGATATAGACAACGCCATTACAGAGCTTCTCTACGAGAATATGATCATTAATGAGATCACCGACAGAGCTGCCCAGAACGGCGATAGTGTAAATATTGACTTTGCGGGATTTCTTGACGGTGAACAGTTTGACGGCGGTACTGCAGAGGGATATTCTCTTGTGCTCGGTTCCAATTCATTTATTGACGGCTTTGAGGCAGGCCTTGTAGGAGTTATGCCCGGCCAAACCGTGGATCTTAACCTTTCCTTCCCCGAGGTGTACAATAACAATCCCGACCTTGCGGGCAAGCCCGTGCTCTTTAAAGTTACTCTCAATTACATTGAAGAATCCGAGTATCCCGAGTATAACGACGAGTTTGTTAATACTATATCTGAAGGTAAATATACAAATACCGTTGATTATTCTAACTATATAAAAGATACCCTTAACCAGCAGTTGGCAACCGAGCGCGAAACCTATAAGCAGGACTTCCTGATGGATATGGTATCCGAAGCGACCGAGGTTAAGGATTATCCTGCAAGCGAATACGAGGCAAACTATAAGGAGTTTGTTGATGCATATACTTCCTATGCAGAGCAGTACGGAATGAGCGTTGCAGACTTTATGCGTATGTTCTACGGTATCACCGAAGAGAAATTTTATGAAACCGCTAAAGAGTATGCCTATGAAACCGTTATTCGTAATCTCATCATCGGCGGCATAGCTCAGAGTGAAAATATCTCAATAACCGACGAGTACTATGAAGAAAGACTTGTTACCCTTGCGGACGAAAACAAGTTCAATTCCGCTGAGGAGTTGGCTGCCTACTACGGGGAAGATTATCTCCGCTTCTATATGGTACAGGAAAAGGTTCTTGATTTTGTTGAAGACAACTGTGTAGTTATTGATTGATAATACTGAACATAGATAAAAACAAAGGCGGATGCAATTTGCATCCGCCTTTGTTTTATGTTGTTTAATCAAGTTCAACTACACCTGTATAAAGGTCGTAGTATCTGCCCTTCATTTCAAGAAGGTCCTCGTGACTGCCTCGTTCTATTATTTCGCCGTTTTCAAGCACCATTATGGCGTTTGAATTGCGTACGGTTGAAAGTCTGTGGGCAATAACGAAGGTGGTTCTGTTTTTCATCAGTCTGTCCATACCGTGTTCGATATGTCGTTCTGTTCTGGTGTCAACGGAGCTGGTAGCTTCGTCAAGAACCAATATGGGAGCTTTTGAGATTGCCGCGCGGGCTATGTTGAGAAGCTGGCGCTGACCCTGGGAAAGGTTTGCTCCGTCGCCCTCTATCATTGTGTTATAACCGTCGGAAAGACGTCTTATAAAGCTGTGCGCACTGGCTGTCTTTGCTGCTTCGATAACCTCTTCGTCGGTGGCATCAAGACGTCCGTAGCGGATGTTTTCCATTACGGTACCCGTGAAGAGGTGGGTGTCCTGAAGAACCATGGCGATATTTTTGCGGAGATCCTCGCGTTTGTAATCCCTAATATCCACACCGTCAATGGTTATGGAGCCTGACTGTATGTCGTAGAATCTGTTAAGAAGATTGGTTATAGTGGTTTTACCTGCACCGGTGGAGCCTACGAAGGCGATCTTCTGGCCGGGCTTAGCGTAAAGGGATATGTTTTTAAGTACGGTTTTATCGGGGTTGTAGCCGAAGGTTACGTTGTCAAGTACGACCTCGCCCTTTATATCGGTCATATCCTTTGCGTCGGGCTTATCTGCAAGCTCAGGCTCTGCATCCATAATGGCAAATACTCTCTCTGCGCCTGCAAGTGCGGCAAAAATGGTGGTCATCTGCTGGGAGAGATTGTTTATGGGCATTGAGAACTGGCGTGCGTAGTTTACGAATACCGTAATATCACCTACGGAAAGGGAAACCAAGCTGCCCGCCGTTATTACTCCCGTAGCCGTAAGAGCGCAAAGCACACCGCCAACACCTGCGGTAACGGAGTAGCTTACCTGGCCTGTATTACCCATAACGGGACCCATAATACCGCCGTAGAACTGAGCCTTAAATTGCTTATCGCGGAGGTCTTCGTTAAGAAGGTCAAACTCGTCCTTGCAAACGTCCTCGTGGTTAAAGACCTTTACTACCTTTTGGCCCGTAACGGTTTCTTCTATATATCCGTTAGCGGAGCCGAGAGCGGCCTGCTGACCAACGTAGTATTTGCGGCTCTTTTTTGCGATAAGCATGCCGCCAAAGGCAAATATGGGAATAAATACTACGGTAATGAGGGTAAGAATTACGTTGGTGTATACCATCATTGTGAATGTTCCGATAAGGGTTATGGTTCCCGATACGAAGCTTATTACCGAGTTGTCTATCATCATACCGATATTGTCAACGTCGTTTGTAAAGCGGCTCATAAGCTCGCCCGTGCTGTGGGTATCGTAGAATTTTACGGGAAGTCCCTCTATCTTGTCAAAGAGGTCGTTTCTGATTTTCTCAATAGCACCTCTGGAAACGTGTACCATAATCTTGCTCTGACAGAAAGAGGTAACTATTCCTATCAAATATATAAGAGCAAGTATGCACAGACCCGTTACCAGATAAATCATTATCTCGCTTGCACGCTCACTTCCCGTTACCATATTGGCAAAGGGAGTAAATGTGTCGCAAAACGAGGTTATGATTTTATCTGCAAAGTCAACCTTTGCATCCGATTCTCCCGCCACGTTGTTTATTATTGGGCGGAGCATATAGGAGCCGAGGAGGGAAGTGAGGGTATTGATTATCATAAAGAAGATAACGCATACCAGATGCAGTCTGTAAGGCTTAAGGTAGGACATAAGGCGGAGAACTGTGCCTTTTGCGTTCTTGGGCTTACCGCCCATACCTCTTTGCCCGCCACCTCTTGGGCCACCGCCCATAGGACCCTTCTGGGGAGCGTGAGATTTACTACTGTATTGCTTTTGAAGCTCTTCAAGAGTTCTTGCCATTATTTCTCACCCTCCTTTTTGCTGTCCATTTGTGAATTGTAGATTTCCTGATATTCGGTATTGGTGTTCAGTAACTCGTCGTGTGTTCCCATGCCGGTTATTACGCCGTCGTTTATAACGATTATCTTATCTGCTTCCATAACGGAGGATATTCTCTGGGCGATAATTATCTTAGTGGTTCCCGCAAGCTCGGTGGCAAATGCCTCCCTTATTTTCTTTTCGGTAGCCGTGTCGACGGCACTGGTGGAGTCGTCGAGAATGATTATCTTGGGCTTTTTAAGGAGTGCTCTGGCAATACAGAGCCTTTGCTTCTGTCCTCCCGAAACGTTTACACCGCCCTGTCCGAGTTCGGTCTGATATCCTTCGGTAAATGAGGTTACAAAGCCGTCTGCCTGAGCGTGGTCAGCCGCTTTTCTGAGGGTGTCTATATCGGCATTCTGGTCGCCCCAACGGAGATTTTCTTCAATCGTGCCCGAGAAAAGAAGATTGACCTGAAGCACCATCGCAACCGCATCACGCAGATTTTTGAGAGTGTAATCCGCAACGGGTCTGCCGCCAACCTTAACAACACCCTCGGTTACATCATAGAGGCGGGGAATCATCTGCACAAGGGTTGTTTTTGCAGAGCCCGTGCCGCCGATTATTCCTATGGTTTCGCCCGATTTTATGTGAAGATTAATATTGTCTATAACATTCTTTTTGCCGTTTTTCTTATATTTGAAGCAAACGTTTTCCATATCAATATCGCCGTTTGCAACAGCAAGCTCAGGGTCTGCACCCTTATCGCTTATATCGGGCTTTTCTGCAATAACCTCGGCAACTCTCGTGAGAGAAGCACGGGACATAATTGCCATAACGAATATCATTGAAATCATCATCAGCGACATAAGAATCTGGTTGATATATGTCATAAATGCGGAAAGG
>JAZSCR010000080.1:0-6426 GCA_045530715.1 Eubacteriales bacterium | reverse complement strand
AGAACGACATGGCTACGATCCGACTTCGTTGTAAAGGGTAGAAAGACCGAGAGCGATAAGTTCGCAGGTGCAGAGGCTACCTACTGTATAGAAGCTCTTATGCACGACGGCGTTGCTCTTCAGGCAGGTACTTCCCACTATTTCGGCGACGGTTTTGCAAAGGCATTTAATATTCAGTACACCGACAGACAGAACAACTTAAAGCACGTATTCCAGACCTCTTGGGGTGTTACCACCAGACTTATCGGTGCTATCATAATGGTACACGGCGACCAGAACGGTCTTTCTCTGCCCCCCAGAATCGCTCCCATTCAGGCAGTAATCGTTCCCATTGCTATGCATAAGGGCAACGTTCTTGAAAAGGCGGGCGAGCTTGCAGATAAGCTTAAGGCCGCAGGTATCAGAGTTCATCTTGATTCCGGCGAGCAGTCCCCCGGCTGGAAGTTTGCACAGTATGAAATGAAGGGCGTTCCCCTCCGTATAGAAATCGGACCCAGAGATATTGAAAACAACTGCTGCATGACCGTAAAGAGAGTCAACGGCGAAAAGGTTTCCGTATCCCTTGACAACATAGAAGAAACCGTTAAGAATATGCTCGAAGAGGCCCAGACCCTTATGTTTGAAAAGGCAAAGGCTCAGAGAGATGAAAAGGTTTACGACGTTACCACTCTGGAAGAGCTTGAAAAGGTCACTTCCGAAAAGAACGGCTTTATCCGTATGATGTGGTGCGGTGACGAGGCCTGCGAAGACGCTATCAAGGAAAAGTACGGCGTAGGCTCCCGCTGCATACCCTTCGAACAGGAAAAGCTTGGCGACGTATGTCCCTGCTGCGGCAAGCCCGCAAAGCACCTTGTATATTGGGGTAAAGCATATTAATTGATATACAAACACACAACTCTGCAGAAAGGAGATTTTAGTCCATGGCACGAAATTCTTCCGAAACCTCGTCCATTGACGTTATCAAGCGTCGCAGAAAAAGAAGAAAGAAGCTGATGGTAAGGGTTGGCGTAAGCCTCCTTTCAGTGCTTCTTCTTGCTTCCTTGACTGCAATGGTCTTCCTCGGTCTTTCCTGGAAATCACTCAAGGAAAAGAACGACACCTACAAGGCCAATTATGCTCAGCAGAATCAGGAAATGGGCGAGCTTAAAACCAAGGTTGCCGAAGCCAACAACCTGTTGGCCGACCTTCAGGAGCAGATTGACGAGCTTGAAGCCGAAAAAGAAGCTCTTGAAAAGGACGTAAACGACCTTAAGGCTGAAAATGCCGACCTTCAAGCAAAATTGGAACAGACGAGTACCTCCACCGGTAACGGTGGCGGTACTTCTTCCAATACGGAAGAACCCACCCGTAAAGTGGCCTATCTGACCTTTGACGACGGTTGCTCAAAGAATACGGGCGACATCCTCGATACCCTTGACAGGTACGGCGTTAAGGCTACCTTCTTTGTAAACTGGAAGCCCGCCTATAAAGACGCCTATAAACAGATAGTTGAAAGAGGCCATGCCCTTGGCAACCACACCCTCACCCACGAGTGGGACAGCGTGTACTCTACCATTGACGGATTCGTTGATGAGGTTGAGCAGCTTCAGACAAAGGTGTACGAGCTTACTGGATATAAGATGACTCTCTTCAGATTCCCCGGTGGAACCAGCAATACCATAAACAGAAAATATAACAATGAAAAGAATTTCTGTGACCTGGCCGCAAAAGAGATAACCAAAATGGGTATGGTCTATTTTGACTGGAATATCGATAGCGGGGACGCAAGTTCTACCTGGAAGAACGATACTGCAGAGGACGTTGCAAAGAGAGTTCTTTCTCAGGCAAAGAACAAAAAGACGGCTGTAATTCTTATGCACGACGTATCCACCAAAAAGGCTACCCGTGAGGCCCTTCCCGCCATAATTGAAGGCCTTCTTGAAATGGGATTTGAGATTGAAGCCCTTTCAAGCGAAAGCCCCACGGTACAGTTTGCTCCTGCTGCAAGAAAAAGCTGATGACTTTACATAATAAAAAAATGACCGACAACCGTCGGTCTTTTTTTTTATATCGGAAGTACTATCTTTTTGTAAGCTCCCCATCTTTAAACTCTAATATTCTGTCGGATATGGATAGCAGAGAGGGCTTATATTTCATATAGAGGGGTATTGCCATCTTTTTTAGCTTTTTAGTCAGTACATCCTCATTTGCCGCAGTCCCGAGCCATACTATCCTTGCTTTCTTTACGTTTTCCTTGATCCAGACTACGGTGTTGCTCGTATCGTTCATCTGTTCTTCGTTGTCCGAGCGAAGGTAGAAGCAGGTCTTTCCCTTGATGGTATAAAGAAGGATTGACGTTCTGAACTTTTGGGATTTACACATATCTATGGGGGCTTTGTCAAGAATACCGCTTACAAAAATATCTCTTGCCAGTTGATTAACCCCGTTAAATTCCAAGGCCTTAACCTCGGGCTGCTTTTTCATAATTTTCCAAGCAGAAAGGTATTTGCCAAAGAAGTTCTTTTTGTTTTCAAGAAGCTCGGGGCATATTGGGGTCAGATATTCGGGGTGTTCGGCAAGAAGCTTTTTCTCAAAGGCGTTTCTTTCTTCTGTCGTGCCGTTCAAAATAAGGGTACATCCCTGTATTTCTTTGAATTCCATATCTGTTCTCCTTTTTAAAAAAACGCCCGAGGTCGGGCGTTTTTTTATGGCTTAGTTTTTGATTTCAACTGAAATGCCCGCAGAGTAGGTCTTGCCGGGAGCAAGGCGCATAAGGGTGGGCTTTGTTTCAAAGTCTTCCTTACCTACAGAGGGGGAGGGGAGGCCGTTCCAGGGCTCGATACAAACGTAGGGCGCTTCGGTTTTGGGAGCGTGCCAGATGCCAAGATAAGCCATATCGTCAAAACATACTCTTATTTCGGTAGGAGTGTTATTTGACTTTATGGTAAGTCTTCTGCAGGACATATCTCCAAGCATAAGGGCATCGTTATCAAAAAGGGTGTGACGAAGGGGAAGGATTTTGCCGTCGATAAGGGGATAGGGCTTTCTTTCGCCGGTGGGGAAGCAGTTCTCGCAGATAATGTCGCTGGGAGCGCTTTCAATATCGAACTCGATCCAGTCGTCCTCGAACTTTTCACCCTCTGCCAAAGGCATATTGAAGCCGGGGTGTGCGCCCACGCTGAAAAGAAGGGTTTCGGTTTCGGAGGGGTTGGTTACGGTGTAGGTGGTCTTCCACTCGCATCCGCAAAGCTCGTGGGTAACTCTGTATTCAAATTCAAAGGGGTACTGTGCTCTGGTTACGTCGTTCGACTTAAGAACCATTACGAGCTTGGTTTCGGTCTGTTCTTCAACCTCAAACTCGGAAACGGACGTAAATCCGTGGCACTTCATTTCGTATTCCTTATCCTTAAGGTAATACTTGCCTTCCTTTACTCTGCCTACGATGGGGAAGAGGTTGGTGGCGTGACCTTTCCAGTACTGGGGATCGCCCTGCCAAAGGAATTCCTTGCCGTTCTTTATAAGGGATATAAGTTCTGCACCGGTGGAGGATACTGTAAGCTTTACAGTACCGTTATCGAGAATGTAATTCATAATCTGTCCCTTTCTATAATTTAAGGGAATACCGCTAAGATATTCCCTTAAAAATTTTCTGTTTACTTATTTAGAGGTGAGCTCGAGGGTATCTCTTGCAATCATAAGCTCTTCGTCGGTGGGGATAACGAGAAGCTTTACGGGAGAATCGGGA
Source organism: Eubacteriales bacterium (assembly GCA_045530715.1). Classification (GTDB taxonomy): domain Bacteria; phylum Bacillota; class Clostridia; order Oscillospirales; family UBA644; genus JAZQLP01. The sequence continues at coordinate 2,702 of JAZSCR010000080.1, read as the reverse complement.
GTGGTGATGTCAACCTCTTCGCCTCTGATGTGGTTCTTCTCTTCGTCAACCTTAACGCCGAGGAAGCCCAGCTTTTCAGCTACTCTGGTTCTGTAAGCGGGGTTGTTTTCACCGATACCGCCGGTGAATACTACGGCGTCAGCGCCGCCCATAGCAGCGATGAAGGAGCCAACGTACTTGGTGAGCTGATGGCAGAGCATATTTTCAATAAGCTTGCATCTTTCGTTACCTGCCTTGGCACCCTGCTCAACTTCTCTGTTATCGGAGGTGGAGCCGTGGATACCGAGGATACCGGACTTCTTGTTAAGAACGGCATCCATTTCCTTGGGAGTAAGGCCTTCTTTTTCCATAAGAAGAGTAACGATTGCGGGGTCGATGCTACCCGAACGGGTACCCATCATAATACCTTCAAGGGGGGTAAGGCCCATGGTGGTGTCGTAGCACTTGCCGTTCATTACAGCGGCGATGGAGGAGCCGTTACCAAGGTGACAGGTAACAACCTTAACCTCTTCGGGCTTCTTACCGAGCATAGCGGCAGCACGAAGGCTTACGTAACGGTGAGAGGTACCGTGGAAGCCGTAACGACGGATCTTGTACTTCTCGTAATATTCCATAGGAAGGGCATAGAGATATGCGTAATCGGGCATGGTCTGGTGGAAGCCGGTGTCAAATACGGCAACCTGGGGAACGTCCTTACCCATAATAGCTTCGCAAGCTCTGATACCGGTAAGGTTGTGGGGGTTGTGCAGAGGTCCAAGCTCGCAGCATTCTTCAATAGCTGCGATAACTGCATCGTCAATGATAACGGAGCCGGAGAACTTTTCGCCGCCGTGGAGAACTCTGTGTCCTACTGCGGAGATTTCGCTCATGGAGCCGATAACACCGAGCTTTTCGTCGGTAAGGGTATTAACTACTATTTTGATAGCCTCAGCATGGTTGGGCATATCAACGGCAAGAACGTAATCTTCTCTGCCGGGAACCTTGTGCTTAAAGTTACCGCCGTCGATACCGATTCTTTCGCAAATACCTTTTGCGAGAACCTTTTCGCCGTTCATATCAATAAGCTGATACTTTACAGAAGAACTTCCTGCATTTATAACGAGTATCTTCATAGTCTTATCTCTTCCTTATATATGTATTTTTTACTACGTTTAATTCTACAACATTAACGGGTGAAAATCAACCCGTAGGCTGTTATTTTTAAAAATTTGTCAAAAAGAGGACCGAGCATGCGGCTCGGTCCGTAGGAGAATTCTTAAAATCAGTTTGCAAGGAATCTTTCTGCAACCTCAACGATAACAACGTCGGGCTGAGCGCTTCTGATATAGGAAAGGCTTACGTCTTCCCAATAGATCTGGGTCTCAGAGAAGGATTCTGCAAGGAATTTAAGCATAGGCGCGCCGTAGGAGTCGGTAAATATTACCGCAGAGGGGGCGTCTGCCTTGGAGTAATTGGTAAATTCGTACTTGTGGTTGCCTTCCTGGAATCCGTCATCCCACTTATAGGCCAGCTCGAACTGGCCGAATCCGTCGTCAGAGCATTTTACAAGCTTTGCCTGCCAGCCGTCAAGGGGGAGGTACTGGGGTGCTACCTGAAGGAAAGAGTCGTAATGACCCAGATACCACGCCTGATCCTTCATATAGCTCTCGTAATACTTTATGGCAAAGTTGTTCTTGTCAAGAAGCTGTACGGCGGGGAACTTTTTCTGTATCTCTTCAAGAAGAGCGTTGGTAGCTACGAATGCGGCGTGCTGATTCCAATGGGTATCAAGTCTGTGATAGAGGTCAACCTCGGGATGTGCTGCCTTTTCTTCCAAAAGAACGCCTCTGAAGTCTATAACGGGAATATCGCTGTTAGCTCTGATGTAGTTAATAAGCTGGTCAAGGCGCTTAAAGTTTGCCTGGGAGTAGGCTTCGTACATATACTCGGGGTATATGGTGTTTTTGTTGGGAGCGAAGCTCAGATAGTATTCAATTCCGTTATCTTTGCAGTAGTCGTACTGGCGCTGATATTTGTCCAGCTGAGCCTTAAGCTCTTTCTGGGAGAAGAGGTTGGTGCCTTCAAAGTCGGCAATGGAATCCTGATAGAAATACCAGTCCTTATATCCTATATAGACGCCCTCTCTTTTTGCGTCGGGGGAGTCTATGTACATATCGCTGACTAAAACGGTACCCCTGTTACCCTTCTTGCTCTTTGAAGAATTTGCTTCCATAAGGGGTCGGAACTTGGAAGTAAGATTTTCGCCGTTGATTATGCCCAGATCAAGAAGGTCGTAGGACTTGTTTTCGGCTTCAGTCTTGTATTCGGTGTATACGGTTCTTCTGTTGCCCTCTTTTTTAACAAAGTTGCTGGGGTCAAGCTCTCCGTATTCCATGCCGCAAACGTCGCATACAGCCTTGGATTCGGAGGTGGCTACGCCGCCCTCGTGGGGCTTAAGGTTTGCCTTGTCGCCGCAGGTACACTCGTTCCAGTGGTTAGCATCGTCACCCTTCCATACGTCGGTCTTGTAGGTGTGGGTGTGGGTTTTGGATATGGATTTGCCCTGTTCTGTCATAACTCCGCAGTCAACGCAATATGTGTCGCCCGTATATCCATTTTCATCGTATGTGGGCTCTTTTGCATCGCGGATCTCTGTGTTACCCGTATGGTTTTTGGGATTAAGTTCGCCGTAGGGCTCGCCGCAGTCTTTACATATTGCGGGA
>JAZSCR010000020.1:0-2474 GCA_045530715.1 Eubacteriales bacterium | reverse complement strand
AAATACCGTAAGCATAGCATCTAAAATCTCGGGTACGCCGTGGCCGTCCATACGGATAACTATGGCATCTTTACCCATGGATTCTGCGGGGAAATTGCCGTCAGCGATACAGATACGGTCGCTGTGTCCCATTTCGCAAAGAACCTTTAAAAGCTCGGGGGAAAGTATCTTGGGTATACCTTTAAGCATAATAAACCTCCATGTTGCCGCTCGCGGCAACTCAAAAACGAATTAAAGATTTTCGAATAAAAGATTTAATTCAAGCGTGAAAAGCGCACGATATCTTATCGTTGCAAAATATCTTTCACGCTATCACCTGTAACTTTTTTATTTTATTGTACCACATAAACAGGATAATGTCAAGTAAAAAAACAGCCCGTACGCGATTGCGTACGGGCAGAATAATTATTCGGGTTTTGATCAGGCCCAGGTCATTTCGCCCTTGCCTTCAAAGGTCATAGCTTCGCTAAGAACTGCGATAGCCTTTCTGAGGCCTTCCTGGGGAGTCATAAGAGCGTCTTCGTGCTCAACAGACATTACGTAGTCGTAGTCGATAGTTCTGAGAGCAGAAACGATGTCTTTCCAGTACTTAATATCGTTACCGTAACCAACGGTTCTAAAGGACCAACCTCTACCTGCGATATCGCTGTAGTGCTTGGTATCAAGAACGCCGTTCTTTGCAACGTTGTACTTGTCGATTCTGTTGTCCTTTGCATGGAAGTGGAAGATGCAATCCTTAAGTTCCATAATAGCAACAACGGGATCGATACCCTGCCAGATAAGGTGAGAGGGGTCGAAGTTTGCGCCGATTTCGGGACCTACTGCAGCACGGAGCTTGAGAAGGGTTTCGGGATTGTATACGCAGAAACCGGGATGCATTTCAAATGCAATCTTGTCTACCTTGTGGCTTCTTGCAAAAGCAGCAGCTTCCTTCCAGTAAGGAATGAGAACGTCATTCCACTGATAATCGAGAACTGCGAGGAAGTCATCGGGCCAAGCGCAGGTTGCCCAGTTGGGAGTCTTGTCTTCGGGAGATCCGCCGGGACAGCCGGAGAAGGTGATAACGCGGTCAACGCCTATCTTTTCAGCAAGAAGAACTGCGTTTCTGAAGTCCTTATCGAATTCAGCAGCAATTTTCTTGTCGGGATGAACGGCATTACCGTGAGTAGAAAGTGCGGAGATCATAAGACCGTACTTTTTAACGGTAGCAACGAACTCGTTGAGCTTTGCTTCGTCGTTAAGAAGAACTTCGGGATCGCAGTGAGCCTTGCCGGGGAAGCCGCCGCAACCGATTTCGATAGCGGTACAACCCTGCTCGCTGAGATATTTGCAAGCCTCTTCAAGAGAGAGGTTAGCAAAAAGATTACTGAGAACGCCTAATTTCATAGTTTTTCTCCTTTATTTGAAATAAATTGTTTTACTGATTAGTCTCTTCTGGGAATATCCTCTTCGGGATTCTTCCAGTCGCCGGGTTCATCGGGAACCTGAGCGATGGGCTTAGCCCAACGGATACCGTTGCCGATTACCTTGATAACGTTTTCGTTATAGTAAGAGGGAACGGTTTCATGACCGGGATGGAAGTAGAATATCTTACCGTAGCCTCTCTTGTAGGTTACGCCGCCGCGGAATATTTCGCCGCCTTCCCACCAGGTAACGAATACAAGCTCGTCGGGAGTGGGGATCTGGAATCTTTCGCAGTAGCATTCTTCCTTTTCAAGAACGAAGGACTGGGGAACGCCCTGAGCGATGGGATGAGTGGGGTCTACACACCATACACGGCCGTGTTCACCGATTTCTCTCCACATAAGGCTACAGCTTGTACCCATAAGTTTCTTAAATACCTTGGAATGATGGCCGGAGTGAAGCACTACAAGACCCATACCTTTACGGTTTACTCTCTTGCAAACACGCTTAACAACCTCGTCCTTAACGTCGCCGTGCTTCATATGACCCCACCAAACAAGAACGTCGGTGTTGTCAAGTACTTCCTTGGAAAGGCCGTGTTCTTCATCCTTATCAAGCCAAGCGGTAGTTATCTCAAGATCTTCCGCATCAAGCGCCTTCTTGAGAAACTCGTGAATACCTTCGGGATAAAGCTCTTTAGCCTTGCCGTCTTTTCTTTCGTGATAGAATTCGTTCCAAATGGTTACTCTAATCTTTTCCATTTGCTCATTCTCCTTCTCTTAATATATGTTTATGTTCAAAAAATTATTCGCCGTATACGTAATCGATTTTTTGGCTCTTTATCTCTTCCTTTGCGGGAACGTCTTTACATTTCCAGTCCCATTCCTCTTCAAAGGCTGCCCAACGGGTTGCGTTAGAAAGAATCTTTATAACGTTCTCGTTATAGAAAGAACCATAGGTTTCATGACCGGGGTGGAAGTAGAATATCTTACCGTAGCCTCTTCTGAAGGTTACGCCACCGCGGAAGAGTTCGCCGCCTTCCCACCAGGTTGCAAACACGATATCGTCAG
>JAZSCR010000192.1:0-2291 GCA_045530715.1 Eubacteriales bacterium | reverse complement strand
CACGCAGTAGTTATCAGAAAGATAAAGCAGATGCAGGACCTCGGCCACAAGGTCGTTATCGTTATCGGTGACTTTACCGGTAAGATCGGCGACCCCACCGGCAAGGCAAAGGGCAGAGTTGCGCTTTCCGACGAGCAGGTTAAGGCAAACGCCGCAACATACTGCGAGCAGATATTCAAGATTCTCGACAAAGAAAAGACCACCGTTCGTTTTAACAGCGAGTGGCTCGGCAAGATGACCTTTGAAGACGTTATCAGACTTGCATCCACCACCACCGTTGCAAGAATGCTTGAAAGAGACGATTTCCAGAACAGATACAATAAACAGGTACCCATCGGTATTCACGAGTTCTTCTATCCCCTTATGCAGGCTTACGACTCCGTAGAGCTTAAGGCAGATATCGAGCTTGGCGGTACTGACCAGACCTTTAACATCCTTATGGGCAGAAATCTCCAGAAGCACGTTGGTCAGGAACAGCAGATAGCCCTCTTCATGCCTATACTTGAAGGCCTTGACGGCGTTGAAAAGATGAGTAAGAGTCTTGGTAACTACATCGGCGTAAACGAACCCGCAGAGGTAATGTTCAAGAAGGTAATGGAAGTTCCCGACCACCTCATCATCAGATACTACGAGCTTGCAACCGACGAGCATCCCGATAAGGTAGACGAAATCAAGGCTAAGCTTGAAGCAGGCGAAAATCCCAGAAACGTTAAGTACGAGCTTGCAAAGACCATCACCTCCCTTTACCACACAGAAGAAGAAACCGCTCAGGCAATGGCATACTACGATGCAGCATTCAGCAAGAAGGCCATTCCCGACAACATCCCCGAGGTAGAGCTTGGCGACTCCAAGACCGTATTCGACGTTGCGGACAAGATTATTGCCATGGGCATAATCAAGAGCAAGGGCGATTACAGACGCCTTATTACCCAGGGCGGCGCTCAGCTTGACGGCGAAAAGCTCACCGCAAACGATCTGTCCAAGGAACTTTCCGTAGGCAGCGTTCTCAAGCTCGGCAAAAAGAACTTCGTTAAGTTCATCTAAGAAAAACAAAAAAAGTTACGGCAAGCCGTTTACGCGGCTTGCCGATTTTTTTATATCTTTATCCCAACACCATAACGGCGGCCAAGATAATCGCTGTAAGGATCCACAATTCCGAAATGATTGCAACCGAATACCAATATCTTGGATAGCCCAGCTTTTCAGAACGGGGAAGAATAAGGCTTACAGCCAATAACGCCGCGGGGATTACAAACCCTAACAGCGAATAAAATATCCAGAACGATACCATTTTTCTTCCTCCTTACGCAAGATTGAGCTTACGATCAATAAGCCATTGGGTCAGACAGTAGAATATTGCAGCCACGGCCGCTACCATAAGAATAACAATGAATAATATTAACGCTATTATAGTCGCCTGGGAAGAAGCTGAGCCTGACAAATAGGCATCGAAGCCCTCCACCATACCCAAAGAAAAGATAAGAGAGAATATCTGCTGCACAAAAGAAGAAATAACGCTTATGCCGTAATAAACACCTATGGCTGTGAGTATCTTTGCCTTTTTTGCAACTACGGATCCTACGGTAATGCAAAAATGAATAATATTTATAGTTAAGAATTGGGCTACAACACAAGATAATATAATTTCAACGGTGAAGATAAAAACCCAACCTATTGCTGACAAGACATCACTGACAATATCCTCGAAAGGAATCCTTAAAACGTCATAGGTTTCCTCAAACACGACAGTATTAAAAAGCCCTTCTCCGGGATTTACGGGAGGAATAATAAGGGCAGCAGCACAGATGCAAACAAACACCAACACGCCGTATAAGGAGAACCAAATAAAGGCGTTAAGGGTTTTTGAAAGCAATATACTTCTGCGGCTTACGGGAAGGGTAAAGGTAAGATAACCTTCGTCAGAGAAAAGATTTTTATAAAACCTCATATATACCAGAATAGCTGTTAAAACACCCGCTACGGGAATAACCATAAAGCAAGCCATTCCCAGCAAGGACGCAAGGACAGAAACTATTTTATCCACAACGTTTGCGGAGTCACCGCTTCCTATGGCAAAACGAATCGCAAAAGAACCTATAACAGTCACACAGGGCACGGTAGCTAGAATTATCCACCAAAGGCGCCATACCGATGTTAAATCGTACTTCATTAACTTCTTAAACATCTGAACACCTCCCTGAAGATCTCGTCAATGGTCTTTCCGTACTGCTTTCTTGTTTCCTCGGCAGATCCGGACATAAGTATCTCTCCGCCGAATCCCATAAAAGCAA
>JAZSCR010000228.1:0-4717 GCA_045530715.1 Eubacteriales bacterium | reverse complement strand
AACGGGAGAGGCATAGATATACGCCGTAATTTTAATAGCAAATGGGTGGAAAGTAAGCTTGCCGAAAGGCGGAGCCAACGGCTTTTTCCTTCTCCGAGGGATTTCGGGGGAGAGTACCCTGAAAGTGAGTTTGAAACAGCGGCGCTTTGCCTTATGATAAAGAGGGTAAAGCCAGATATATACGCCACCGTTTCCTTGGGTGAAGAGGGGATAAAGGGCTTTTATTCCCATAGCGGAATGACGGAGGAAAAGAGGGGCGCGGAGGTATGCGCCGCCATAACAAAACTATCCCACAAAACTGCTGAAGAAAGGGATTTTTACGGGAGTCCCGAAGGGTGGTTTTCGGAGCTTTTCTCCCGTGCGTCTTTCCGTATAGCCATACCCGAAAGTGGCTCGGCGGAGAGTATCTGCACTATGTTTTCTGCTGTTATATAGACAAAAAAGAGGTCGCCAAACGGCGACCTCTATACGTTTACATTTTGAGTATATTTCCCAGTTTTTCGGCTTCTGCAGGGTCGTGGGTAACCACTATTGCCGTGCGGCCTTTAAGACGTGAAAGGGTATAGTCTATTACTTTGTCCTTGGTGTCCTCGTCAAGGCCTTTGAAGGGTTCGTCCATAACGATTAAATCTCCGTCAGATTCCAGCGCCCGAAGGAGGGCCACTCTTCTTTTCATGCCTCCGCTGAGGGATGAAACAGGGGCCTGAATAAACTCCTTAAGACCCATAGCATCAATGCTTTTGATAAGGTCGGATTCCTTGTTTGGAATAACCGCTTTCAGGTTATCAATCACCGAAAAATCATTGAATAGTCGGTTCTCCTGAAATACGGCGGAAACCTTTTTGGGAAGCCCTTCTATCTCTCCTCCGTCTTTTGAAAGAAGTCCGAGGATAATGTTCAGAAGGGTGGTTTTTCCGCAGCCCGAAGCACCCATTATACAAGTGATTTTTCCCTGGGGAAAGGTTGCCGAAAAGTCCTTGAGAACTACGTTTTCACCGAACTTTTTTGAAAGGTTGGTTATCTTTATATCCATGGGCTACCTCCTTTCAAGGGAAGGCTTAAACAGCCTCTTATAGAACATCTTTATCAGCATTGTAAAGGCTTTTTCAAAGACTACACTGACGGCCACAACCGTAAGTGTCCAGGCAAAAAGGTCAAGGCTGTTAAGGTATGCCTTTGCGTAATAAAACATCTCTCCAACCGAGCCTTCGGGGATACCGATTATTTCGGCGGCAATGCCCGATTTCCAGGCAAGTCCGAGAGCCAGAGAGCAGGCGGAAATGATGTGTGGGCGAAGGGCGGGCAGATGTATATATTTAAACCTTCTTGACCAGGGCATTTTGTATACCGATGCGGCTTCTAACAGCTTTTTGTCGGTGTTTTTCAGACCCTCAAGAACGTTGGTGTAAATGATGGGGAGCACCATGAGAAATGAGATAAAAACGGAAAGGTCTTTCGAGGAAAGCCATATAAGACTTATAACTATAAAGGATGCCACGGGTACCGTTTTTACAGTTATAAGAAATGGTCTGAAAATTATCTCGCAAATCTTAAATCTTCCCGCTATTATCGCAAGAATACATCCCGCTGTGAAACCGAAGAAAAAGCCTGCGGTTATCTTTAGAAAGGTATATCCCAGAGCCGTCCAGAAGAATTTTTCGCCTAAGAGCTCGAAGAATCTAAGCAGTACTCTAATGGGTGATGCTAAGAGTATTTCTTCACCCACCGCCATGGCAACCCCTTGCCATATGCAGAGAGCAAGAAGCACGGCGGCGGTATTCTGAAGAATATTTTTAATTTTATTTTTGCGAATATCAGTTACCATTGTAGTAGAAATCATCTGCGGGAAGAACGCCGCCTACGGACGCGGGATTCTGGTTGAAGAGAACTTCAAGACAGCCGCAGAGGGCGGTTTTCATTTCCTCGCCGTCAATAAAGGTGAGGTTGCAGTAGGGAATGGCTTTTGTTGCTACCTTTGCGTTTACTATGCCGTATTTTTCAACCAGGGCGGCACAGTCCTCAACGTTGGTGTTTATGTCGTTAACGGAGGCTTCGTACTCTGCCATAAAGCGAGCAACGGCCTCGGGGTTGTTTTCAATAAATTCGGTTCTTGCGATAAGAACGCCGGTAATGAAAAGACTGCCGTTGTCAAGCTTTTCCCATTCTTCGTTAAGATTTATGGCAACGTGAAGACCTTCAACCTGACTCTGTGCAACGGTAACGAAGGGCTGGGGAAGCATTGCTACTGCATTTTCGGAGCTTTTCATTATGGCAACGACTTCGGTGGGCTCGCTCTTCCATTCTATGGTAACGTCCTTTTCGGGGTCTACACCGTTCTGTGCAAGGATATATTTAAGAGCGTATTCGGGGATTGAGCCTTTACCTGTTGCATAAATCGTCTTACCTTTAAGGCTTGCAACGTCGGTTACGGTGTTGCCCTTTTCGGCTATATATACTACGCCGAGAGTGTTTACGGCCAGTACCTTAACTCCGCCTTTGGTGTTATTGTAAAGAATAGCTGCAACGTTTGCGGGGATAGCGGCCATATCCAGATCGCCCTGAATAAGCTTGGGGTTAACTTCGGTTGCGGCTGCGGCCATTGTAAATTCGTAGTTGTCTTGAGTCTGTTTGTTTTCTGCCTTGTTCATAAGGCTTACAAGACCCATAGAGGTGGGGCCTTTAAGGCCTGCAATTTTTACGGTTACGGGCGCGGTTTCTTTGCCGTCGTCGGGAGTGTCGACAATGTTGTCATCGGGATTTGCACAGCCCGCAAACAGCGAGAGTGCAAGGAGAAGTACAAGGGTGAGTGAGAGAATCTTTTTCATTTTTCTTTTTTCCTTTCGGGATGATAATGATTTTGTTCTCCGCTTATTATTCCAAAAAAATAACCGTACCTGAAAGGTACGGAAACAGACAGTAAGCCGCGTCTGCGGCGTAAGATCTTTGCTTTGTCCGAAACCTTTCACTTGGAAAATCCTTGTGTCGGGAAGGAATATATTCGCGGTAATGCCTACTTTCCGAAAGGGAAAACCCCGTCGGTCAGTAAAAAAACAAAAAGAGGTCGGCGTTCTGCCGACCTCAGCTGGTGCAGGGAATGGGACTTGAACCCACATGATATGCATCACACGCCCCTCAAACGTGCGCGTCTGCCAATTCCGCCACCCCTGCATGTAGGGTATTTACTCACTTCGGCTACCGCCTCGGTTGAGCAGCGAATAGATTATATCACTTTTGACCCTTCTTGTCAATGGCATTTTTGTGACAAAAATCTGTTTTACAGAAAAGTCACATTTAATTCCTTTCGAATACATTGACTTAATTGAAAAAAGAGTTATAATATATATAATATAATGGCTAACTATTATCTTTACTATAACCGTCAGGGAAGGACCTTTGATTTTATGATAAGAAGTATGACCGGATACGGCAGGGCACGCCGTGTATATGAAGGAACGGAAATCACTGTTGAGATGAAATCCGTTAACAACCGCTACTGCGAGATAAACGTAAGAATGCCCAGAGGCTATATGCAGTTTGAGGAGGCCGTTAGGTCTTGCCTTAAAAAACAGATAGTCAGAGGTAAGGTGGAAGTTAACATCAGTATAATGGAAGAAGCCGCTGATGCTCAGCAGATAAAGCTTAACGAGGAGATGCTCAAAAGGTATCTTGAGATATTTAAGGAAGCAAATGAGAAGTTCGGTATACGCAACGACGTGTCCACTACCTCTCTTGTAAGACTTCCCGACGTTATTACCTCTGCTCAGTCCGAGCCCGATGCGGAAATGGGTGAAAAGCTTATCCCCGTGGTGGAAGAGGCTCTGGCCGCATTTATAGCCCAGAGGGAAAAGGAAGGGGTATTCCTGGTTAACGATATTATTACCAAGTGCGACACCATCACTTCCATAGTAAAGACTATTGAATCACGTACGGACGAGCTTGTAACCGCTTACGTTGAAAAGCTTAAGCAGAGAATTGCCCACCTTTTGGGTGACGTTGCCGTAGACGAGCAAAGACTTCTTACCGAGGTTGCCATAATGGCTGACCGTCTGGCAATAGACGAAGAGATAGTAAGACTTGCTTCTCATACCGAAAAGCTCCGTGGAATATTTGCCGAAGGCCTGGCCGCAAATGAGAATGCCGTACCTTCCGGTAAGAAGACCGACTTTATCATTCAGGAGATGAACAGAGAGATTAATACCGTAACCTCCAAGATAGGGGATATGGATATTACCAACAGCGCAATAGAGATAAAGACTCTTATCGAAAAAGTAAGAGAACAGCTCCAGAACATAGAATAACCGAAGAACTCATTACATAGAGGTGTTGATCCATGCGATTCATCAATATAGGCTTTGGCAATATAGTTTCTGCCGAGCGCATAATTGCCGTGGTAAGTCCCGAGTCCTCTCCCGTAAAGAGAATAATACAGGATTCAAGGGATAAGGGAATGCTCATAGACGCTACCTTCGGCAGACGTACCAGAGCAGTGCTTATTGCTGACAGCGAGCACGTTATCCTCAGCGCATTACAGCCCGAAACAGTTGCAGGCCGTATGAACGGCGACAGTGATAAGGGTGGAGAGGAGGAACAGGAGAATGAGTAGAAATCTTTTTATAGTTTCCGGTCCTTCGGGTGCAGGAAAAGGAACCCTGGTCAAGTATATGCTTGATAAGTATGCCGAGAAGGGAATATTCTTTTCGGTATCGGCTACCACCCG
>JAZSCR010000240.1:0-2839 GCA_045530715.1 Eubacteriales bacterium | reverse complement strand
CATCATGCGCTGAATCATATAGTCTGAAGGAATGATAACGTCGTAGCTGGTAGCACCGCTTCGAATCTTTGCATACATATCCTCGTTGGATGCGAAGGTGGTATAATTTACCTCTACCCTTTGCCCGAAGGTTTCGTAGTAATATTCCTCAAAGGCCGCATTGACGTCAAAAGACTCTTCAGAACCATCGGAAATATACTCACCCCAGTTATACACGTTAAGGGTTACGGTATCATTATCACCGCAAGCGGCAAAGCAAAAAATCAAAAACAGAAAAAGAGCAGGAACTATAAGGTAACGGTTAAGTTTTTTCATTATTCAGTCCCACTCCCCTTTCTTTTCGCCTCTCGACGGGTCTGTATGCGCTCACGTACACGACTGCGAACATCATCAAACTTACTGCGGAGCCCGTCCTCTCTGTCTGAAGAAAGATTAGAGAGTATAAGAAGAGCCAATATAGCGATTATCATTAAGGTAGAAAGAGCGTAAATGTCGGGAGTTACCTCTTTCTTTGTCATGGAATATATGAGTATGGGAAGGGTCTGAAAGTCGCTTCCCGAACAGAAATACGAAATAACAAAGTCGTCAAGAGAAAGGGTAAATGCCATTATAAAGCCGGTAATGACCCCGGGCATAATAAAGGGCAACTCAACCTTAAAGAACGACTGAGAAGGAGTGCACCCCAAATCAAGAGCCGCCTCGGGAAGATGTCTGTCCATCTGACGGAATTTAGGGGTTATATTAAGAATAACGTAAGGGAGATTAAAGGTAACGTGCGCTATAAGCAGAGTCCAGAAGTTCAGCTTTTCGGTGGAACCCAATGCCGTACCGACAAACACGAAAAGCAACATCATGGAAATACCCGTAACGATATCGGGATTCATCATAGGGATATTGGTAACCGAATTAACCGTAGTGCGTAGGAATTTAGAGCGCATACGGTCAAGTCCCAAAGATGCCGCGGTACCTATAAGAGTAGATATAACAGCTGAAGAAACAGCAAGAATGAGGGTATTCTTCAAGGCATCAAAGGTTTCTGCGTTACGGAAAAGCTCTTTGTACCAGTATAAAGAAAAACCTGTAAATACTCCGGTATTGTTAGTGCTGTTAAAGGAAAAGAGCATCAGGATGAGTATGGGAATATACAACACGGCCAGAACGAGGGCCACGTAGGTCTTGGAAAACACCTTCATACTATCACCGTCCCTTCATCATCGGAAAAGCGGTTCATTATAGCCATAGAAATAAGGATGAGTATCATCATAACTAAAGATATAGCCGCGCCCACGTTATAGGTTACGGGATTCTGGAACTGACGTTCTATAGTATCACCTATAAGGTCAAAGGTACCGCCGCCCAGTTTCTGAGAGATATAAAATGTAGATATGGAGGGTACGAATACCATAGTAATACCGGAAATTATACCGGAAGTAGATAAAGGCAGCACAACTCTGGTAAGAGTACGGAATCCGTTACATCCCAAATCCCCTGCCGCTTCTATATATCTGTTATCCATTTTGGAAACCACTGAATGTATAGGGAGAATCATATAGGGCAAGAAATTATACACCATACCGAAAACCACGGCAGGAGCCGTGCCTACGATATGAACGGGGTCAAAACCCAGTCGCATAATAAAATTATTAAGGAAACCGCCGTCGTCAAGAAGCGCCATCATAGAATAGGTTCTGATAAGAAGATTCATCCACATAGGAAGCATCAGCAAGAGCATAATAATCTTCTGGGTACGGGGCTTCATTTTAGCAATAAAATATGCCAAAGGATAACCGATTATAAGACACAAAAAGGTTGCGATAACCGACATCGAAACGGACAAAAGGAAGGTTTCGGTATGGTTACCGAGAGCGAAAATATTATCAAGCGTAAACTGACCGTTAACGTCGGTAAAGGCATAATAGATAACAAATAACAGAGGGGCAACTATAAAGAGCACCATCCACACAACGTGGGGAGTTGCCGCTAAAGATGCGAAAAACGAACTGCCTTTACGAACGGGAGGCTTTGTTCTTTTCATTCTTCGTCCTCCACGGGTTCGGGCACGGAAAGTTTCTCAAGTTCATCGGAGAAGGAAGAATAGTCGCCAAAGCAGTTAGAATACTCGGACTTCTTCATTATATGAATGGCATCGGGCTCAATATAAAGGCCTATATGCTGACCTTCAGCCACGTAGTCGGTGGACTGAATCATCCACTTAAAGCCGTTTATATCCACTATTATTTCATAATGAACGCCCTTGAAGGTAACGGAAGTAACCGTACCCTGAAGCATACCCTTTTCAGGCGCTACAACGTCTACGTCCTCGGGACGGACAACCACGTCTATGGGCTCGTTTTTAGCAAAGCCCTTATCAAGACAGTCAAACTCATGACCCGCAAAGCGAACGTGGAAGTCAGAAAGCATAACGCCGTCAATAATATTACTCTCGCCGATAAAGTCGGCAACGAAAGCGTTAACGGGCTCGTTATAAATATCCGTAGGCGTACCTATCTGCTGAATACGTCCCTCAGTCATTACAACCACGGTATCAGACATAGAAAGAGCTTCTTCCTGGTCATGGGTAACGTAAATAAAGGTAATACCAGTACGCTTTTGTATATTCTTAAGTTCAACCTGCATATCCTTACGGAGCTTAAGGTCAAGAGCACCAAGAGGCTCGTCCAAAAGCAGAACCTTAGGCTGATTAATCAAGGCGCGAGCTATTGCAACACGCTGCTGCTGACCACCTGAAAGGGTGGCAATCTTACGGCGTTCAAAGCCCTTAAGGTTAACCAGGGAAAGCATTTCCTTTACCTGCTTAACGATCTCCTTTTCGGGCATC
>JAZSCR010000116.1:0-6546 GCA_045530715.1 Eubacteriales bacterium | reverse complement strand
ATAAAAAGCTCACTCTCGATAAGCAGATTTTCTCTGTCGCTGCGCGCACGCGGATTGCTTACGCAAATACTTGCCGAATAGCCGTCAACGCAAAGCTCGCCGCCGTAATAAACGGAGAGGAGAGCGTTGCAAAGGCAGTGGAGGAGCTGGAGAGTGTTATAGAAGGTTATTTGGAATAGGGGCCAGGGGCCAAGGTCCAGGGGCCAGGGGTAAGCGGTATAATTATTGTAAAGCGAATACACAATCGCTAACGCAGACATTGTGCAGAGTAACAAGTAAAAGAAATTTACAATCCCTAGGGATTGTAAATATCATGTTTTAACAATTATCCTCTTTGCGTCAGCGTTAGTGACTACACTTTGCAACGGGTACCTTTTTCACTGACCACTTTCACACTGCATAACAAACTCGAAAAATGAATATTATTCATCAATATTGCATAAATATACAATAATCGTGAATATATACAAACTGAAAAAATTGTGAAGTCTATTGACAAAAATATATTTTGGGTGTATAATGTTCCCATAATTTTTATTCATAATAAACCGCATAAAAATGCAGATATCCAAAATGGAGGAATCAGAAATGATAAAAAAGCTTAACAAGGTCGTCCTCGCTTATTCCGGCGGTCTTGATACTTCCGTACTTATCCCCTGGCTCAAAGAAAATTACGGCTGCGAGGTAATTGCAGTTTCCGGTAACGTAGGCCAGGCAGACGAGCTTGAGGGTCTTGAAGAAAAGGCTCTTAAGACCGGCGCTTCCAAGGTTTATATCGAAGACCTTACCAAGGAATTCGTAGACGATTATATTTTCCCCACCCTTAAGGCGTCCGCCGTATACGAGAATGAGTATCTTCTCGGCACTTCCTTTGCCCGTCCCCTTATTGCCAAGAGAATAGTTGAGATAGCCAAGGCAGAGGGCGCAGAGGCTATAGTTCACGGATGTACCGGTAAGGGTAACGACCAGGTGAGATTCGAGCTTACCATTAAGGCTTTTGCTCCCGATATGGAGATCATCGCTCCCTGGAGATTTTGGGAATTCAAATCCCGTGAGGACGAGATAGAGTACGCCGAAAAGCATAACATTCCTCTTAAGATAAACAGAGAATCCAACTACTCCAAGGACAAGAACATCTGGCACCTTTCACACGAGGGTCTTGACCTTGAAGACCCTGCAAACGAGCCCGACCTTGACAAGATCCTTGAAATGGGCGTTTCTCCCTTCAAGGCTCCCGATAAGCCCACCTACGTGACCATCGGCTTTGAAAAGGGCGTTCCCGTATCCATCGACGGTAAGAAGATGGACAGCGTTGACCTTCTCCTTTACCTTAACAAGATAGGCGGCGAGAACGGTATAGGTATTTCCGACCTTGTTGAAAACCGTCTTGTTGGTATGAAGTCCAGAGGCGTGTACGAAACTCCCGGCGGAACCATTCTCTACAAGGCTCACGACGCCCTTGAAACCATCTGTCTTGACCGTGAGACCCTCCATTATAAGCAGCAGGTTGCTCTTAAGTTTGCAGACCTGGTATACTTCGGCCAGTGGTTCACTCCTCTCCGCGAGGCTCTTTCCGCCTTCGTAGACTCCACCCAGCAGAACGTTACCGGTGAAGTAAAGCTTAAGCTCTATAAGGGCAACATCATCAAGTCCTCCGTAACCTCTCCCTACTCCCTCTACAGCGAGGAGTTCGCAACCTTTGGCGAGGACGAGGTTTACAACCAGAAGGATTCCGAGGGCTTTATCAATCTCTTCGGCCTTCCCATCAAAGTTAAGGCCCTTCTCGAAAAGAAGAGAAACCGGAAATAATTAATTTTACCAGAGAAAACGGTGAGTATTTTCCCGTTTTCTCATTGGCATTTTTTAATATAAATTACGAGGTAAAACTATGAGAGCAGTTATCACCGTTATCGGCAAGGATGCCGTTGGCATCACCGCCGCAGTCAGCGCAAAATGCGCCGAGCATCAGGTAAATATCGAGGATATTACCCAGAAGGTTCTTGAGGACCTTTTCGTTATGATAATGATAGTCAGCGCCGATATGGCAGGCAGCGAGTTTACCGATTTCGTTGACGTTATGTCCGCCCTTGGCAAGGAAAAGGGTCTGGAAATACACACCATGCACGAAGACGTATTCAACGCAATGCATCGCATCTAATTAATGTTTAAAGGAAAGTAGTCATGATTAAAGACACCGACATTCTTGAAACCATAAATATGATTACCCACGAGCACTTTGACGTGCGTACCATAACCATGGGTATATCTCTTTTTGACTGCGCCTCCGAGGACGTAAACTCGGCTTGCGACAGAATATACGATAAAATTTGCCGTAAAGCAAAAAACCTTGTCAGTACGGGCGAAGCCCTGGAGAAGGAATACGGAGTGCCCATTATTAACAAGCGTATCTCCGTAACCCCCATAGCGCAGGTTGCCGCCGCATCCAGAACGGCCGACCTCGTGCCCTTTGCCAAGGCTCTCCAGAGGGCGGCAGACACCTGCGGCGTAAACTTCATCGGCGGCTTTTCCGCCATGGTACAGAAGGGCTTTACCGAAAGCGATAAGGCTCTCATTGCCTCCATTCCCGAGGCTCTCTCCACTACGAGAAACGTATGCTCCTCTGTTAACGTTGCATCCCTCCGCGCAGGCATCAATATGGATGCCGTTGCAATGATGGGCAGGACCATAAAAGACCTTGCATACATAACCAAGGACGATGCCTCCATAGGCTGCGCAAAGCTGGTGGTATTCTCCAACGTCCCCCAGGACAATCCCTTTATGGCGGGCGCTTTCCACGGTGACGGCGAGGCCGATTGCGCCATAAACGTGGGCGTTTCGGGTCCCGGCGTTGTGAAGTACGCCCTTGAAAGGCTTGAAAAGGAAAAGGGCCTTGTAGACTTTTCCGAAATTGCCGAAACCATTAAAAAGACTGCCTTTAAGATAACCCGTATAGGTCAGCTCGTTGCCACCGAGGCTTCCAAGCGCCTTAACGTGCCCTTCGGTATAGTTGACCTTTCTTTGGCCCCCACCCCTGCAGTAGGCGACTCGGTTGCCTATATTCTGGAGTCTATGGGTCTTGAAAAATGCGGTACCCACGGCACCACCGCCGCTTTGGCTCTCCTTAACGACGCCGTAAAGAAGGGCGGCGTTATGGCGTCCTCCCACGTTGGCGGACTTTCAGGCGCCTTTATCCCCGTATCCGAGGATGCGGGTATGATAGCCGCTGTCAATGCCGGAGCCTTGTCACTCGAAAAGCTTGAAGCCATGACCTGCGTATGCTCGGTAGGTCTTGATATGATAGCCGTTCCCGGCGACACCTCTGCCGAAACCATCTCCGCAATCATTGCCGACGAAATGGCCATAGGTATGGTAAACAACAAGACCACCGCCGTAAGAATCATCCCCGCCTACGGCAAAAAGGTGGGCGACAGCGGAGAGTTCGGCGGACTTCTGGGCAACGCACCCGTAATGCCCGTAAGCCCCTTCTCTTCCGAGAAATTCATCTCCAGAGGCGGACGTATTCCTGCGCCGATTCAGAGTTTGAAAAATTAAGTAGGGTCCAGGGGCCAAGGTCCAGGGTCCAGGGGAGAGTTGTATTTATTATTGTAAAACATATACGCAAATGCTAACGCAGATTTTGTATAGAATCATAACAATATTTGTTATGATAAAACAAGCATATAGTAGCTGACGCAGATATTGTTCAGAATCACAACAACTAGCAGTACAAACCGCTAAATGTGGTTATTATTCTGTATAAAACCTGCGTAAGCACTTGTGTTTACGCTTTACGATTACTACCTTATTTCCCTGGCCCCTGTCCCCTGGACCCTGGCCCCTTATGTAATATGGGTTATAGCAAATAAAAACATTAATAAAATCATCAAAGGAACAGACCATTATGAAAATATGGAGCGGCCGTTTTTCCAAGGACGTTGACGGCGACGTAAACGATTTTAACCAGTCAATTCATTTTGACGGCAGAATGTATAAAGAGGACATCGAGGGAAGTATCGCCCACGCCACCATGTTGGCTCATCAGGGCATAATTTCCGCTTCTGACGGCGAGGCCATCGTTGCCGAGCTTAAGCAGATTATGTCCGACATCGAGTCGGGAGCCGAGGAGCTTTCACCCGATGCGGAAGATATTCATATGAATATCGAAACCATACTCACCCGCCGTCTGGGTGACATCGGTAAGCGCCTTCACACCGCCCGTAGCCGTAACGATCAGGTTGCGGTGGATATCCGTCTGTATATAAAGAAGGATATAGTCCGTGTGGCTGATGCCGTAAAGAGCCTTATTGAGGTCATTATGGACAAGGCCGAGGCTACCTCCGACTACGTAATGCCCGCCTACACCCACCTTCAGAGAGCACAGCCCGTAACCTTCGGCTTCTACATTATGGCCTACGCACAGATGTTCAGCCGCGACCTTACAAGACTTGCCGATTGCTATAAGAGAATGGACTATTCTCCTCTGGGCTCGGGTGCTCTTGCCACCACCACCTACCCCATTAACAGAAACATGACCGCCCAGGCTCTGGGCTTTTCGGGAATCTGCGAAAACAGTATCGACGGCGTTTCGGACAGAGATTTCCTCGTTGAATACGCCTCCGCTCTTTCCCTTATAATGACCCATCTGTCAAGATTTTCCGAAGAAATTATACTCTGGTGCAGCTCCGAGTTCTCCTTTATCTCCCTTGACGATGCCTACGCTACAGGCTCTTCCATAATGCCCCAGAAGAAAAACCCCGACGTTGCCGAGCTTTGCCGTGGTAAGACGGGTCGTGTTTACGGTCACCTCACCTCCCTCCTTACAATGCTCAAGGGTCTGCCCCTGGCGTATAACAAGGATATGCAGGAGGACAAAGAGGCTATCTTTGATGCCGCCGACACGGTAAAGGGCTGTCTTAAGGTGTTCACTCCCATGATTGCCACCATGACCGTCAAGAAGGAAAACCTCCGCAGAGCCGCCGCAAAGGGCTATATCAACGCCACCGACTGCGCCGATTACCTCACCAAAAAGGGTATGCCCTTCCGTGATGCGTATAAGCTTGTTGGTAAGCTTGTAGCCTACTGCGAGTCCACGGGCAAGGAGCTTGAAAGCCTCTCCATGGCCGAGTATAAGGAGCTTTGCCCCACCTTTGAGGAGGACGTATACGAGGCTATAAATCTTGACAACTGCGTCAAGGGCAGAGCCGCCGACGGAGGCCCCGCCCCCGAGGCTCTGGCAAAACAGATCGAAAAAATGAAGGCCTTTGTAAAGGCTTATAAAATATGAGTCCCCGCCTTTTGGGGGATAAAGAGAGGTTTGCCGCCGCCTTAAAGGCTGCAGATGCAGACCTTTCTTCCTTTCAGGGCATAGGGCGACTTAACGAAGGGTCTTTGCATAAGACCCTTAAGCTTTATTTGGAGCCCGATATTTCCCGCCACGAGATAAAGATTGGCCGCTTCGTTGCAGATATCGTCAATGGCGACGGCATAATCGAGATACAGACCCGAGCCTTCCGTAACATGAAAAAGAAGCTGGAAGCCTTCCTTTCCGTAGGCAGGGTGACTGTGGTATTTCCCATTGCCATAAGCAAGGACGTGGTGTGGCTCGACCCTCAAACGGGAGAGATGACACCGCCCCGTAAAAGCCCCAAAAAGGGGAAACCCAGCGATATTTTCGCCGAGCTTTACTGGATAAGGGAGTACCTTTCCCACCCCTCCTTCAGCATAAGGATCCTCCTTATGACCACCACCGACGTGAGACTCCTTTGCGGCTGGGACGAGAGCAAAAAAAGAGGCTCCCACCGTACCGACAGGGTACCGCGAGAGCTTGTTGAGGAGATTTTGGTGGAGAATACCGAGGATTACCTTGGCTTTCTCCCAAAGGGTCTGCCCCAAGGCGAGTTTACCTCAAAGGACTTTGCCACCCATAACGGTCTAAAGCAAAAAGAGGTGGCCTCTGTGCTCACCGTTCTCCGTGCCCTGAACCTCATAGAGGTTTGCGGCAAAAAGGGGAGAGGGTATCTTTACAAATATGTATAAATAAATATCCACCCGCTATACGGGTGGATATTTATTTATGTTCTCATATTTCTTTTAGATGACAGGTTAAAATAGAGCACTATGGGTATTGCTACCAGGGAAAGTAGTGCAGAATAGATAATTGAGGAGTCTGTAAACAGATTTGCCGAAAACAGAGTAAGCAAAATGGGAACTATCTGCTCGTTAATGCTCTTTTTGAATATGAATCCCGTATCTCTGTCTATTTTTACCGAGGACGAAAGATCCAGTATGTAAAGCTTTTTTCTGATATGGGCGGGAATACCGATCACAAGGTCGGGAGATATGGGAAGATTGGTTTCTCCAAAGGCTTCCATATCCTCAAGCTCCAGAACTCTGCAGCTTACCTTTTTATTTTTGTACTGCAAAATGACCTTGTCCATCTCATCAATGCCCAAAAGGTTCATATTGGATCTTGTCATTCTTACAATATCCAATCCCTCGTCAATATCGTAGGGTCTGCGGCAGATGAGGGAGATGGTACTCTTTCAA
>JAZSCR010000234.1:0-8275 GCA_045530715.1 Eubacteriales bacterium | reverse complement strand
AACGCTTCTCCCTACAGTATGTTTGACCCCACCCTTATTGAGCTTCAGAAGGGTTATATGCGCGCTCTTTGGCTCCACCATAACCCCTATACGGGTCTTGATTATAAGGACGACCCCGTGTTCGTTCTTTCCGACGTTATTAACGAGGCCTGCCTTTTCGGCTGCTTCGGTAACAAAATAACCGTTGAACCCTATGCAGGCGAGTTCCGTGAAAGATTCCGTACCTGGTGCAACGAAAAGGGATATACCGACCTTGACGTAGACAAGGTTGACCTTAACGACAGAACCGTTCTCGAGCTTAACGAGTATAAAATTGAGGTTACAGAGGACTATTACGGAAGCATGATCGAATATATGCGTTCCCTTGGCGTAAAGGTTCCCTTCACAGGCTCCAATTACTCCTGGAAGTATATGCAGTGCAAGGCTACCCAGCACGTTGGTCAGTTTAACGACTCTCACCTCAACGTCCGCTTTATGGACTGGAACCCTGGCAAGAAGTACTCCCGTGACATAAGCCTT
Source organism: Eubacteriales bacterium (assembly GCA_045530715.1). Classification (GTDB taxonomy): domain Bacteria; phylum Bacillota; class Clostridia; order Oscillospirales; family UBA644; genus JAZQLP01. The sequence continues at coordinate 7,756 of JAZSCR010000234.1, read as the reverse complement.
CACGAGCAGGCTGAATGGGGCGCTATGAGAAACGCAAGAATGCGCCGCTTCGGTAAGCCCTTCTTTACATCCGAATGGGATTTGACCTTCCCCAATAAGTACAGAGCAGAAAGCCCCATAATGTATGCCGCTATCGGTATGCTCCAGAACTGGTCGGGCTATACTATCCATACCTACGCTTACTCTTCACTCCTTGAGCACGTTGATATGGTTGGTAAGGATATAAGCTCCGAGGCTATCGGCGGCGTTGGTTACAGAGAGGGTATCTTCTCCACCTGGCACGACCCCGCAAAATTCGGTATGTTCTATCATGCGGCTATCATTACCCGCCGTGAGGACGTTAAGCCCGCAAACAATAAAATAACCATCAGAGTTGACGAGCTTGAGGTTGACAACCTTAACGTTCCCGGTGGCGTTACCACCCTTTCCAAGGAAGCATTCGTAGGCTCTACCGAGCTTTCTCAGATAGGCGTTGACTATTACGAAGAGTTTGAAAATACCGTTCCCGATAACAAGCCTCTTTACGACCTTTCCAAGGGCGAGGTTGTATCCGATACGGGCGAGCTTTACAGAAGCTGGAAAAAGAGATACGGTACCGTTGATACCAAGATGACCAAGTCTGTTTACGGACGTCTTGGTCAGAACGGCGAAATAGAGCTTGACGGCATGAAGGTCAACTGCTCCAACGACTACGCAGTTATCGCCCTTTCCTCTCTTAACAACGACCTTGATATCGAGCATACCGACGCTATGCTCCTTACCACAGTTGGTACCGTTCAAAACACCGATATGAAGATGAGCCTTGCTCCCGATGAGGTACAGCCCAACGACGGTCTGCCCCCCTATATGCAGATGGACGACTTCGGTAAGCCCCCCATTATCTGCGAGGTAATCGAGGCAGACATCGCCATCAAGACCGACAGACGTAATCTCGTTTGCTGGGCAGTAAACGCAGAAGGCTTCTTTATCGGTAAGGTTGATATTGAATACGAGGACGGCTACGCAAAGCTTAAGCTTGGTCAGAAGCATCCTTCTATATACTACTTCATACAAGCAGAATAAAGCGAGAAAGACAACTACAGAATAAGAGATTTTATGCGCTCTTCTCGCTGTAATTCAAATCTTGCGTTGCAAGGATTTTGAATTTGTTGATGTGCGAACTATAGACAGAATAATACTATTAACGAGGTAAAAAAATGGGATTTTTAGCAGGTAAAACAGTAATAATCACAGGCGGCGGAAGAGCCGTTCTTTCCGACGGTAAGGCAGGCTCCATAGGCTACGGTATCGCTACCGCTTACGCTAAGGAGGGTGCAAATATCGTAATCACCGGCCGTAACGTTCAGAAACTTAACGATGCAAAGGAAGAGCTTGAAAGACTCTACGGCGTAAAGGTTCTTCCCATTCAGGCAGACATTTCCGTAGGCGCCGACAATACGTCTATTGCAAAGGAAGTTGCCGAGAAGACCATGGAGACCTTCGGTCGTATAGACGTTCTTATTAACAACGCTCAGGCATCCGCTTCGGGCGTTACCCTTGCCCAGCATACCATAGAGCAGTTTGACCTGGCTATGTATTCGGGCCTTTACGCAACCTTCCACTATATGCAGGCTTGTTATCCCTACCTTGTTCAAACCAAGGGTACGGTTATAAACTTCGCTTCCGGCGCAGGCCTTTTCGGTAACTTCGGCCAGTGCTCTTACGCTGCCGCAAAGGAAGGCATCAGAGGCCTTTCCAGAGTTGCCGCTACCGAGTGGGCAAAGGACGGCATTAACGTAAACGTTATCTGTCCTCTTGCTTGGACCGCCCAGCTTGAGCAGTTCAAGAACGCATACCCCGACGCATTCGAGAAGAACGTTCATACTCCTCCCGCAGGCCGCTTCGGTGACCCCGAGCAGGATATCGGACGCGCTTGCGTTCAGCTTGCTCACCCTGACTTTAAGTATATGACCGGCGAGACCCTCACCCTTGAAGGTGGCCTTGGTCTCAGACCTTAGTTTATTAGTTTTATTCGCCTTACGGCGAGTTATATTACTTCGTAGTGATATTCGGCTACCGCCGAGTGTTATTTGGCTACGCCAAGTTTAATGGCGAATAAAATAACACTTATCACTTTTGCGTAGCAAAAATATCACTCCGACGAAGTCGGAATATCACTTAAAAAGATGTCGATGTGTCTGTATAAAGAGAAGCGTATATGAATGTAATTGAGCATTATGATAAACTGATTGATGAAAACAACGATCCCGTGTATGACCCTCAACCATTAAAAGAATATATGGATAAATGGGATGGCCAAGTTTTTATCGATGCAATGCAGCTTGATAAAACAAAATCCGTTTTGGAAATAGGTATTGGTACAGGACGTCTTGCATTAAAAATCATATCATTTTGCTGTAATTTTGTTGGCATTGATATATCTCCAAAAACAATAGATAGAGCAAAAAAGAATTTATTCGGACATCAAAATGCAGAATTGGTATGCGCGGATTTTATGGCCTACAAATTTGATAAAACCTTTGATGTTATCTACTCTTCTTTGACTTTAATGCATATTAAAGAGAAGCAAAAATGTATAGATAAAATACATTCTTTGCTGAACGCAAAAGGTCGTCTTATTTTATCTGTTGATAAAAACCAGGATCAATATATAGATTACGGAGATAGAAGAATAAAGATATATCCCGACAATGTTACCGATATAAAATCATATATTTTAAATTCCGGACTGATATTACTGGATTGCATAGAAACAGAATTTGCACATATTTTTGTTTGTGTGAAAGCATAAAGAAAGCCGATAGATTATTTTTCAATCTATCGGCTTTTAAAATTTTTGAATTGTATTTATGAGGTGATGCTTTGGGGTTTATCCTTCTCCCATTTCTCCCTCGTATCCCTCTACTTCGGCAGGGGGAAGGATTATGGTTTCTCTGTTATCGCTCTCCGACTCCACTGCATCGGGAGTTGCGTGGGTGCGGAGGTAGTATATTATCTTGTCGTAGGCCTCATTTTCAAGGTGACAGTAGTTGTCGCTTGAAAGGTCGTCGGCTAGATAACCCTCCTCGTCCTTTAAGACGGAGGCAATATCGGCGTAATAACAGTTGTATTTTTCCGCCAAGGCTATGACGGCCTGGTTATAGGTGTCTATCTTGTAATTGTACAGATGCTTCTTTTCGCCTTCCACCGTCAGGGGAGTGGTGGACATTATTACTATCCTTATTCCGGGGCAGGTCATCTGTATACGGAGTATAAGGGTAGCGTAATGGGTAAGGTGATCCTTCATGGAGAAGAGCCCCACGTCGTTAAGTCCAAGGCTTATAAACACCGTCTTTGCTCCCATGGCAAGGAGGATATCCTGGGGCTGGGTCTGTACGCCGCCGTAAAGGGCGTGAATTGTGTTTTCTGAGGGTGTCTTTAAAGCCTCGTAGACACCGTAGCTTCCCACTGCGATAAAGTTTGCGTTGCTTAAAAAGTCGGGGTTTGTTTTTCTCTTTTTGGTTGCGTAATTTCTTAATCCAAGGGTTACCGAGTCGCCTAAAAATACCGCATCGGTAAAGTAATCATAGTCCACCTCCGTGGTCTGAGCAAGGCAGAGCTTTGCGTCCTCTTCAGTTAGTGAAACTATGGGGTAGGGCAGGTCAAACTTTTCTCTTGGAAGCTCCTTTACCTCTTCCTCGGGCGGTATCTCCTCATTGGGGTCCTCAGGGTCCAACAGCTCTTCGGGGGGTATCTCCTCGGGGGGATCCTGCGGATTTTGCTCGGGGTCCTCCTTGGGATCCTCGTTTATTACGGGATCTTCCGAGATTGTCGGTACGTCGGGGGGAAGGTCTTCACTCGGGTCCTGATTTTCGGTATCCTCGGTGGGCGTCTGTGGGTCAGGAACTGTAATTGGAGGTGTGTCCGTCCCTATATCCACGGGGGGATCGTCGGGCTTTTCTATGGAGCATCCTGCAAGAAGAGAAAGGCAAACCGCCCCCGCCAGCAACAGGCTGACGAGTCTTGCAGTAAATCGTTTCATGTTGTGTGTTTCTCCTGAATAAAATCAGTCTATATAGGTCTTTAAAAGGGTCATTTCGCCCTTTATAGTTGCTTTTTCCTTGTTTGCGGGTACGAATACCGTGTCTCCCGCCTTCAGCTCAAGGCCCTCAATTTCGCCCTTGCCTTCAATTACGGTCAGGGCAACGAAGGTGTCCTTTTCGGTAACTTCTCCTTCACCCTTGACCTTAATTTCTTCAACGGTAAAGTACTTGCAGGCGCATAGAGTTTTGGTTTCCATGCCGTTTTTAACAAAGCTCTCTATTTTGTTAGCCTCGGCCTCCGCCTTTTCAAGCTTTGATACCTTTGCCGCCTTCTCAACGTGAAGCTCTCTGGGCTTTCCGTCTGCGCCAAGTCTGCCGTAGTCGTAAAGTCTGTAGGTAAGGTTGCTGTTTTGCTGTATTTCGGCAATGAGAAGCCCCTTGCCTATGGCGTGGATCGTGCCTGAATCAATAAGGAAAACGTCTCCCTTTTTAACGGGTACGAAGTTGAGCATATCCATTATTTCGCCAGATACTGCCGCTGAGGAAAGCTCCTCTGCCGTAACGTCCTTTTTAAGACCGTATACAAGGCTTGCTCCCTGGTCGGCATCTATAACGTACCACATCTCCGTCTTTCCGTACTGCCCTTCGTTTTTCAGAGCGTACTCGTCGGAGGGGTGAACCTGCACCGAAAGGTCGTTTTTAGCGTCAATAAGCTTTATAAGAACGGGAAAAAATTCAAATCTATCACATCTTGAGCCAAAAATAAGGCTTCTGTCCTCTTTTTTAGCCGCTTCGGAGAGGGTAAGACCTGCGTACTCGCCGTCCCGTATTACCGATTCTCCGTCGGGGTGGAAGGAGAGTTCCCAACTCTCCGCAGTCCTTTCAAGGCCGCTTTCCTTGCCGTAGACCTTTGTCAGTCTGTCGCCGCCCCAAATATAGTCTTTATATGCAGGTGTAAGTCTTGTTATTTCCATAACCAAACACCACTTTCTTCATTATATTTTTTGACAAAATAATACTTTATCACATATCAGTATACACCATACTTTCCGAAATAGCAACAAGTTTTTTATCCCCAAATGTTACATTAATTTAAAATCTTTATCTTCATTCTTCCAAGGTGTTGAAATTTCCTAATTATTAGGCTATAATGATATATGTTATATTATGCTTATTATTTGTATTATATCATATAGGAGCAGTATTATGTCCGATAAAAAAACATTTGGCAGCAGGGGAGTCAAAGCCCTTGTTATAGTTATTCTCGCTCTTCTTCTTTTGGTTGCGGCGGGCGTGGGCTTTGCCGTTACCTACCTTAATCAGCATCGCATCCTTTCCGCCGACCGCAGTATAGCCGTTGGCGATGAATTCCTCGCCGCAGGGGAGTACGCCCTTGCAGAGGAAATATATCTTGAAACCTTGGGTAAGTCCGACCTTGCGGAAAACAGACTCACAAATCTCTACACCCGCTGGGCAAACTCCCTTATTGCCGCCGATGCCGAGCCCGAAGCAATTATCCCTCTTCTTGAAAAACTCCTCGTCTATACCCCAGAGAATATGGACGTTTATTACGTTATCGCATCCCTTAACCGTACCGCGGGCAACACCGCCGAGGCCGAGGCCGTTTGCCTCCGCGCCCTTGAGGTTGAGCCCACCAACGATAAGATCATCCGTTACTACGGCGACCTTCTTCTTTTGAGAAACGACAGAATTGCCGCCGCCGCTCATTACGAGCGTTCCGCAGACCTTACGGGCAACGGCCAATATCTCGACCTTGCAAAGCCCCTCTATCCCGCTGCGCCCATTTTCAGCCTTGAAAGCGGTAGCTATTCGGAGCATTTTGCTTTTGAGATATTCTACGAGCCCTCCGAGGACAGCGACGTTACTGCCGACGACGTTACCATCTATTACACCGTTGACTCTTTTTCTTCCTCTACGGTTTCTCTCCTTCCTTTTGAGTATACAGAGCAGATAAACACCGACAGATTCTATAGCGGAAATCCCCTCGTAATAACCGCCGTGGCCGTGGATAAATACGGAATGAAGAGCCAGTCTTCAATGGTTGAATATGCCTTTGATATGGATTATCAGCCCGTAACCTCCCTCAAGCTTTCAAAGACTTCCGTAAAGCTTGAAGAAGAGGAGCAGGCGGCTCTCCGCGTAACCGTAAGCCCTTCCTCTGCCACCAATAAGAACGTTATTTGGATATCAAGCGACGAAAATTTCGTCACCGTTGACCAAAACGGCTTCGTTACCGCCGTGAAGTTCACCGCAAACGAAAACCCCGATATCCGTACCCTCACCGAGGCTACCGTAACCGTTACCGCAATATCTCTCGGTGACGGGGTAGTGGCAACCTGCGAGGTTACCGTTGTTCCCGCAAAAACTGCCCCCTCAACCTCCTTTAATTCCTCTAAAAAATACCTTGAAGTCGGCCTTAAGGCTATGCAGGAGATAAATCCCAACGTTGTGGGATACCTTAAAATGGATAACGTTTTGGGCGTTCCCAATCTTCCTCACGCCGCCCTCTATTTTAACGAGGAAAACCCCGACTTCTACCTTACCCATTCTGCTGACGGAGTTGAAAACAGCTACGGTGAGATAACCGTTCCTTCGGGCGTTCGCCTTTCCTCTCTTGGCAGAAATACCGTAATTACCGCAAATTACGTTCCCGAGGGTGAGAACGGCGGCCACTACCTTATGTCCACCGTTGCAAATCTTGACCAATATCCCTCCTGGTATCTTGACGGCAGAAATCATTACGTCTACCTCAATACCACCGACGGGTCTTACATATTCCAGGTATTCTCTTGGTACCACCCCGACGGCAGCTTTACCGATTATACAAAGACCGAGTTTGCCACCCTTGACGATTTTATAGACTTCTGTGAGGACGCCGAGGATGCAAATCAGCTCTATAATACCGCAAGCCCCAACTTCTATGCAAAAGACAGAATCCTCACCCTTGTAATCTATAAGGACGGGGAAGTAGATACCGTAATGCACTGCAGAGCGGCAAAATATAAATCCGTAACCACGGGTGTTCCCGCATTCTTTGACGACGGCCTCGGCGGCTCCGACACTCCCGTGACCCCCGTTGACCCCGTAACTCCCGTGGATCCCGTTGATCCCGAAACTCCCGAAAATCCCGAGGACGTGGAGAACCCCGAAAATCCCGACGAGCCCATTGATCCCGAAAACCCCGAAGTTCCCGAAGTACCCGAAGAACCCGGTATAGAGGGTGACCTTGACGGCGACGGAGTACTCTCCTTTACCGAAAAGTACTTACTTGAACTGAAAAAGCAAAGGGAAGAGGACGAGCAGGGCGAAAATACGGAATCTACCGAGGACAATACCGATGAATAATATGTTTTTCGATTCCCACGGACATCTGGATGACAGAGCCTTTGACTCGGACAGATACGAGGTTTATGCGGGATTTTCCGACCGTGGCGTTGTGGGTATGATAGACGTAGGCTCTTCTGCCGAAAGCCTTGAAAAAGCCCGTGAAATAGCCGAGAAATGCCCCAATATATTCTTCTCCGCAGGCATTCACCCCAGCGAGTGCGGCGACCTTGATATGTCATTCCTTGATAAGATAAAGGATCTCTACCTCAACCACCCCAAATGCGTGGCCATAGGGGAGATAGGCCTTGACTATCACTACGACGACGTGCCAAAGGAGATACAGAGAGAGTGGTTTGAGGCCCAGTGAAGTCGGAGGCCAAGCGGTC
>JAZSCR010000184.1:0-7692 GCA_045530715.1 Eubacteriales bacterium | reverse complement strand
AGTTCGGTACGGCGGGTCTTCGCGGCATAATGGGCGCCGGAGATAACCGTATGAACGTCTATACCGTCGGTAAGGCGGCCTGCGGCATTGCCAAGTATCTGGTGTCCGAGGTGGGCGAGGGGCTCAAATGCGCCGTTGCCTACGATTGCAGAAACAACTCCCGACTTTTTGCGGGGATAGTATGCGCAAACCTTCTTCGCGCCGGGATAAAGACTTATATGTACCCCCATCTTGCCCCCACGCCCCTTTTGGCTCACGCAGTAAGGAGTCTGGGCTGCGAGGCGGGATTTATGATAACCGCAAGTCATAACACCAAGATATACAACGGTCTGAAGGTTTTTGACGGGGAGGGTAAACAGCCTCTTACCTCCGTTACGGACAAGATGACAGAGTATATAAAGTCCACCACCTATGCCGAGGCCGTGACCTCCGAGGAGGGCTGGACGGATAAGATAGAGTTTATTTCCCCCGAGGTTGAGGAGGAATTTATACAGTCCACCCTTGACTGTGGAATCCTTGATGATAAGCAGGCCAAATCTGCACTTCGAGTGGTGTATACACCCCTTCACGGAACGGGCGAGCCTTACGTGGTGCCCGTGCTTAAGAGGGCGGGATTTTTCCAGACCTTTACCGAGCTTCGTCAGTCTGAGGTCAGCGGGGATTTCCCCACGGTGGTAAGCCCCAATCCCGAGGAGCACGCCGCAATGACCAGGGTAATGGATATGTGCTTAAAGCTCAATGCAGACATAGCCGTTGCCACCGACCCTGACAGCGACAGAATCGGCGTAGCCGTAAGGCATAACGGCAAGGTAAAGCTCCTTAACGGTAACCAGATAGGCGCCTTACTTTGTGAACATATCTTTGCAAGAAAGCCCAACCTGCCCAAGATTCCCGTTCTGGTAAAGACGGTAGTAACGGGAGATATGGCCGCCCTGTTTGCCGAGAGCAAGGGTGCAAAGGTGTACGAGTCGCTGACGGGATTTAAGAATATAGTCGGGGTTATTGACCGCCTTGACAGGGAAGCGGGCGAGGAGTTCGTTATGGGATACGAGGAGAGCTACGGATACGTGGTCGCTCCCCATCTCCGTGACAAGGACGGTATTTCCGCCGCGCTCCTTATCTGCGAGGCAGCCGCTTATTGGAAGAAGAGGGGAAAGACCCTTATGGACGTTATGGAGGATATGTACGCCCAGTTCGGACGTCACCTTGACTGTGTTGATTACACAATATTTGAGGGCATTGACGGGGCGGAAAAGATGAACTCATTCCTTGCAAGCCTCCGCGCCGACCCCCACAAGTATTTTGAGGGAATTGCCCAGGTCAAGGACTATCTTAAGGGTCTTGACGGAGTTGAGCCTGCCGACGTGCTGAAGTTCAAGCTCGAGGACGGCTCCTTTATCGCAACCCGGCGCTCGGGTACAGAGCCCAAGATAAAGTTCTATTATTCAATCGTATGCAACACCTACGAGGAGGGCATTGCCCGACTTGAGGGATTCAGACAGATAATAAAAAATATTACGGATAGATAAGGAATAACGGATATGAAAGGTATAATCACCGACAGCTTTATGCTCAAAAATAAGACAGGCGAAAGGCTCTACAATACCTACGCCAAAGACCTGCCCATAATCGACTATCACTGCCACCTCAATCCCAAATTTATAGCCGAGGACAGAGTTTTTAAGAACGTTACCGAGCTTCTTTTAAGCGAAGACCACTATAAGTGGCGAGCCCTTCGCTCCAACGGAGTTGAGGAAAAATATATCACCGGCGACGGCGACGACTATACCAAGTTTGAAAAATGGTGCGAGCTTCTTCCCATGTGCATGGGCAACCCCCTCTACGCCTGGAACGCCCTTGAAATGAAGAGATATTTTGATATTGACGAGCCCATCACTCCCCACAACTGCAAACAGGTTTGGGATAAGTGTAACGCTCTGCTGGCCACCGAGGGATACTCTGCAAGAGGACTTATTGAGCGCTCAAACGTTGAGGCTGTCTGCACCACCGACGACCCCATGGACGACCTTCGTTATCATAAGCAGATAAGAGAAATGGGCTTTAAGACTAAGGTTCTTCCCACCTTCAGACCCGACAACGCCATTGAAATAATGAAGCCCGGCTTTAAGGCGTACGTTGAAAAAATGGGCGCAAAGACCTTTGCCGAATACATAAAGGTTCTTCTTGAAAGAATGGACTTTTTCGGCCAGAACGGCTGTCTTCTTTCCGACCACGGCATAAGCCTTCTTCCCGTATGCGAAATAAAGGACGCAACCTACGAGGCTGCAGAGAAGGTATTTGACCGCGTTATGGCAGGTGAGGTCCTTGCCCAGGCAGAGTACGACCTTTTCCGAGCATACGTTACCGTATTCTGCGGCAAGGAGTACGCAAAGCGCGGCTGGACCATGCAGATACATATCGGTGCTATCCGTAACAATAACTCCAGAATGTTCGCCTCCTTCGGTCCCGACGGCGGCTTTGACTCCATGGACGACTTCCCCGTGGCAAAGACGGTCAACGCTATTCTGGACGCTATGGACTGCGAGGACCTTCTCCCCAAGACTATACTTTACTCCCTCAATCCCAAGGATAATTACACCCTTGGCACTACCATAGGAAACTTCCAGAAGGCCCCCGTTGCAGGCAAGATCCAGCTTGGCTCGGGCTGGTGGTTTAACGACCAGCGCGACGGTATGGAGGCTCAGATGCAGGCCCTTGCAAACCTCGGCCTTATCTCCAGATTCGTTGGTATGCTCACCGACTCGAGAAGCTTCGTTTCTTACCCACGCCACGAGTATTTCAGAAGAATATGCTGCAACCTCATCGGCAAGTGGGTCGAAGAGGGCGAGTACCCCGAGGACGAGGAATACCTTGAAAAGATAGTCAAGGGCGTCTGCTACGAGAACGCAAAGAGATATTTTGGGTTTTAATAGGGGCCGGAGAAAAGGAAGATACAGCCCCTGCCGCTAACGCAGATATTATACGGAATAATAAGAGCCTTCTTGAAAAAGAGGGCTCTTGTTTTTTTAACTATTATTGCCGTTTTTTCGCCAAAGGAGGAGGCGACACGCCGCCCACCGGCCGCTGTTCGCTGACCCCTTAACGTCCCCAACCCCAAGGGGTTTTCCCCTTGGGGTTTTTGTTTTGCGGAGCAAAGCAAAAACCACCCTTGCGGCCGCAAGGGTGGTTGGGGACTAATATCTGTCGCGCAGACCGATAACCGTATCTACGGGGAGGGAGAGGACGATGCCTCGGGCCTCGGTCTTGATGCCGCAGCTTTCGCCGATGGCCTGCATTATTTTGGTTTTGGACTCGTTGTCGGCAATGATTATTACCAGCTCTTTTTCGTCGTGGATCTCAATACCCAAACGTTTTACCGTTTCCTCGCTGAAGGCCTGGCGGGTATGGATTATGGTGCCGCCGCCTGCGCCAACGGCTCTGGCCGCGTCCATTACGTTGTCGCTGAAGCCCTGATTTACCAGGGTGACTATCATTGAATATTTAACTTCTGACATACCGTTTTCGTCCTTTCTTTCGGAAGATAATTGGAGATTATCCAGGTCGGAGGAGAGTACTCTTAAAATGAAATTGCTGGCCGCCGTAATGGGGAGGGTAAAGGCGATACCGCTGTTTACCGTACCCAGCTTAAGCTCAAGGTAGAGCTTTTTTAGAACGTCCTCGGCGTGAGCCTTGGACATGATTCCCATTGTAAGTATCTTATCGGTGCTTCCGATACCCAGAATATCAAGTATCTCTCGGGAAGCCGTACCTTCACAGTGGGCTATGGTATAGTGGAAGGTGACCTCGTCGGACTTGAAAAGCTCTGCCGCCCCGTCGGAAAGATGGGAGTTTGCTATAAGGATAAGGAGTCTGGGGGCCAACGATTTGGGGTCCTTTGTCATATATACAGCTCCTCTCCGATTTCGATAATATCGTCGCTGTCGTCGGGTATAACAACCTGAGCAACGACCTTCTTTTCAAGCTTTCTGACCTTGATATTGTACGCGATACCCATTATCTGTACTGCGATAAGGGGGGTGAGGGCAACCAGAGCAACCACGCCGAAGGCATCGGTCATAATGTTGCCGCCCATGGTCTGGCAGGCGCCAAGACAGAGGGGGAGAAGGAAGGTGGAGGTCATGGGACCTGAAGCAACTCCGCCCGAGTCAAAGGCTATACCGACGAATATTTTGGGTACGAATCTGGTCATTATAAGGGCTAACAGGTAGCCGGGAATTACTATGTAATAGATGGAGATACCCGTAAGTATCCTGAGCATTGCAAGGCCCACACTCACCGCCACGCCCACGGAGAGGCAGGTGTTCATGGATCTTGCGGATATTTTACCCTCGGTAACCGACTGGATCTGACGGTTGAGTATCTGTATGGCGGGCTCGGCCTTAACTATAAAGTAGCCTATGAGCATGCCGATGGGAATGAGGAGCCATTTGGAGTCAAGTCCCGCAAGCTCTCTGCCAAGCATGGTACCTACGGGAGCAAATCCCACGTTAACGCCGCAAAGGAACATCACAAGACCGAGATAGGTATATCCGAAGCCTACTCCCATACGGAGCATCTGACGTTTATGGTATCTGCGGCTGATGAGCTGGAATATAAAGAACACGGCCACTATGGGAAGGATCGAGATGAGCACTTCCTCTAAATATCGGGGCATCTCAACACCGAAGGCGTGAGCCACGTCCTGCATAGTGGAGGGGGTGGGCACCTGAGCCTCCCGGTAAAGAGCCTCGTTGGGGGTGTAGAAGCAGCCGAGAATAAGGGTTGCAAGGATAGGGCCGACGCTGGAGAGGGCCACCAGACCGAAGGAGTCGTTGGCGGCGTTTTTGTCGCTTCTTATCATGGAAAGACCAACGCCGAAGGCCATAATAAAGGGTACGGTAATGGGGCCGGTGGTAACGCCTCCCGAGTCAAAGGCCACGGCTACGAAGCTGTCGGGCACGAAGAATGAGAGGAGGAGAAGGCATCCGTAAAGGATCATAAGGAGTATGCCGAGGTCTATTTTGAATATGATCCTTATCACCGCCAGGGCAAGGAAGATGCCCACGCCCACCGCTACGGTGAGAATGATGGTGAGGTTGGGTATGGAGGGCACCTGCTCGGCCAGAACCTGAAGGTCGGGCTCTGCAATGGTGACTATAAAGCCCATAAGAAGAGCTATCAGGGTGGCAGGAAGGAAGTGACGGGAGGCTGCGACCTTAACGCCGATACCTTCGCCCAGAGGAGTCATTGCCATCTCTGCGCCCAGCTGGAACATACCCATGCCCACAATGAGGAGGACCGCGCCGAAGATGAACATGACCATGGTTCCCACGTCAATGGGTACCCAGAACACGCTCAAGGCCAGAACTATACCCGTAATGGGAAGCACCGCGGCCAGTGATTCTTTGATTTTTTCTTTCAGCTTCGGGGTCATGGGCTGCTCCTTTCTTCCTTATTAATACATATCTATTTAATTATACCAGAAAACAGACCCAAAAGCAAGGGGCGGAGTGTGGAGTTTTTTGTGAAATCTAAAAGGGGCCAGGGGCCAAGGTCCAGGGGCCAGGGATCGCCTGCGGGCGGGATGGGGAACGTCGTAGGGCGGGTGCTTGCTCACACCGTTTAAATCTTGCTCGACCCGACAATGCGGGGAACGGACAATCCCGAGGGTTTACGGACAATCCCGAGGGATAACAATCCCTCCGTCATTTTCTTCCGAAAATGCCACCTCCCTTTACACAAGGGAGGCTCCGTTGCAGAAGCCCTCTTCTCGTATTAATGCTGACGCAGAGATATATTTTAGTAATAACAACATAAAGGAACGCTGTACCCAATGGCTCCCTTGTGCAAAGGGAGCTGGCGCGGCTATGCCGTGACTGAGGGATTGTCAATCTATTTTACTTGTTATTTTGTACAATGTCTGCGATAGCGGTTGTGTTTATATTTTAAAATAATAAATACCTCTTTCCCCTGGCCCCTGGCCCCTTAACGTCCCCCGAGGCTCTGCAGAGCCTCGGTTTTCTTTGCCGCGGGGCAAAGAAAACCCCAAGCGGCATGGCCGCTTGGGGAGGGACGTTATTCTTCTTCAGTTTCTTCTTCCGTTCGGGGCCCTTCAACGGTGACCAGAGCCTTTTCGACTCTGTGGTCCTCGATGAGGATCACCTTAACGTGGAGTCCGTAGGCGTCAACCTCTATCTGTGCGCCGTCGTCGGGAACGGAGCCGTATACGCTGAACACGAATCCGCCGAAGGTGTCGTACTCGTCAACGGGGAGGTCTACCTTCAGGGTCTCTGCAACCTCGTCGAGGGGTACGGTGCCCTTTATCTCCCAGGTGGAGGAGTCTATGGCCTTGATCTCGGCCTCTTCCGCGGGCTGGGTGGCGTCGTCCTCAAGGTCGCCCACAAGCTGCTCTAAAATGTCGTTCATGGTGACTATGCCCACGAATCCGCCGTAATCGTCAAGAACCACGGCAAAGTGATTTCTGGTCTTTTTCATCTGCTTGAAGAGGACCCCTGCCTTAACGTTTTCGGGCACGAAATAGGGGGCGGTGACGGCGTTTTCCATAACGCTCTCACGGCTCTTGTCCTGCAGTCTGAAATAGTCCTTGGAGTTAAGTATGCCCACAACGTCGTCCACCGACTCTCCGCAAACGGGGAAGAGGGTATGGCGGCTGGCGTTGATGGTGGTATCCCATTCGTCGTTGGTTTCCTCTGTCCAGAGGAGGGATACTTCGGTTCTATGGGTAAGGAATTCGTCCACCGAGAGGTCGCCGAATTCAAATACGTTCTGTATTATCTCGTTTTCGCTTGAGTCAAAAACACCCGATTTGGTGCCCTCGTCCACCATCATAAGTACTTCTTCTTCGCTGACGTTTTCCTCTTTTGCGTTGGGGTCGATGCCCATAAGACGTAAAACGGCGTTGGTGGATACGGTGAGGAGCCATACTATGGGAGTAAATATCTTGGCGCAGAAGGTGAGTATTCCCGCAAGGCCAAGGGCGATGGCCTCGGTCTTTTTCATGGCAAGCTGCTTGGGTACAAGCTCGCCCAGAACAAGGGTGAAGTAGGACAGTATGAGGGTGATAAGCACTACCGATACGGCGTTTACCGTGGCTTCGGGTATCTTAACGCCCCAGCCTATTACGGCTGCGGTAAGTCTGTCGGCAAAGTTTTCAGCCGCAAACGCACTTCCCAGAAATCCCGCAAGTGTAATGGCCACCTGAATGGTGGAAAGGAATCTGGCGGGTACCTTTTTGAGGGCTTCAAGGCGCTTTGCTCTTTTGTTGCCCTGCTCAATAAGTACGGCTATCTTTGCATCCTTCATTGAAATGACCGCGATTTCCGCGCAGGCGAAAACGGCGTTGAGTAAAATAAGAATTACTTGCAGCAATATTTGCCACAACAACGGGTCGTCCATAAATTGAACCTTTCTTTCTTTAAAAAATGATTTTTCTTTACAGCAAAACAAGACACCCGACCGACCTCATTTGTCGCTCAAGTGCCTCAAGTATCAATATTCGGTTACGGCCCATCGGGGAATACTATCAGGGTCGGCGGACATTTATACTATCTCTCTTTCTGCTGTGTGAATTTCGGTTAGTCTTTGATAACCGAGGGGAATTATATCATTTTTCGGGGTGGTTGTCAAGAGAGCGAGGGGAATGTTCAAGGTTTTATTACAATTAGGGGAGAG
>JAZSCR010000122.1:0-12521 GCA_045530715.1 Eubacteriales bacterium | reverse complement strand
ATGACGTATAAGTCCCTTACCGGACTCTTCGTCATAACGGGATATGTTATAGGTTTGTATATATTTCTCTACCACCGAGGTGATGGTCTCAAAGCATTTTGGCTGTAAAATACATCCGTTTATCTTTTGAACCCTATGTGAGCGCTTTGCGTAAAAGCTGAAAATGCCGTCCTGGGATATGGGGTACTGTACCTTGTTACGGTATTCCTGTATTTCTGCAGAGGGAACGATAGGGAAAATTTCGGGTATGGGGAAGGGATAGTTTTTACGGTAAGCGGCAACGACGGCATTTCTCTTATAGGTAAGCTCCGCTTCGTATTTTGTGTTAAGGTACGTACATCCGCCGCACTTTGAAAATGAAGGGCAAGCGGGGGTTATTCTGTCAGGAGAGGGAACTATGATCTTATCTATTATACCGAAAGCGTGTTTTGTCAATACTTTTGTTATATGGCAATCTATGTGGTCGCCTACAATGGCGTTCTTTACGAAAATGACAAAGGATTCGGTATCCTTATCGGAGTACTTTGCCACACCCAGACCGTCAAATGTCATGTCTGTAATCTGAAGCTCGATTTTGTCGTTTTTTCTGATCATATTTTTCCACCCCTTGACCGTATAATCAACAATAATTATAGCATAAAACCCGCATTTTGTCAAGAGATATAGGGCTAATTGGGGGCAAAAAAAGGCAGACTTCCGAAGAAGTCCGCCACTTTGTTACTGCTGGGTTGGAAGGGAGATATATTCGTGTGGGTCAACGTTTTCGCCGTTCATAATAATTTCAAAGTGAAGGTGTCGTCCCTCGGCCTCTTCTTCAACTGCCGTTAAGCCCGTTTTTCCTATAATATCGCCCTGCTTTACCTCCATACGCTGAAGAACCTTAACGTTTTCCTCAAGCCCCTGATATAGGGTATATACACCGTCTGCGTGTTTTATAAGAATGCTTACCCCCATAAGTCCGTCCTCGTAGACGTCGTCAACCACTCCGTCTGCGGCGGCGAATACGTTCTCTGCATTCTCTGTACGGATATCAACGCCCGAATGCAAACGCCAATCCTGAAGGGTCTCAGAGAAAACGGGGCTTGTACCCGAGTAATCCTTTATAACCTGGCCGTCGCAAGGTACAATAAAAGTAATGGGTGCATCGACTTGATTGTTATCTGTGTTGCCATCTTCGTTTTCCGATGGGTTATCTGTAGGTACATTATCTACAGGAGCTTCGGTTTGGGCATCTTCTCCCAAGTCGGGATTGTCCGGATTTTGCTGTAAGGTAGGGTCAATATTTTCCTGTCCATTGTTTTCCTGATTATCAACGTCTGTTATTCCCGTATCGTCACCTTGTCCCGATACATCCTGTTCAGTTGTGCCAAAGGCAAAGTAGAATGCCACAACGAGCAAAACGAGAGTTACGGTCAATAATGTATAAAAGAATTTATCCTGCATAAGCAGAGATGGTCTTTGTTTTTCTTGGCGTGCCATATAGTACCTCCGAATGTTTTTTTCGAAGGTATTATTTCCCTTGAAACAGAGCTTTATTCAAAAAAAGCAAAAAACCCAAGCCGTAGGCTTGAGTCCAAAGCTCTGTGTTAAGTTAAGTTAAATAGACTTATTCAGCGATAGCTGCGTTGTAAGCTGCTGCGAGAGCTGCCTTTTTACGAGCTGCGGTGTTCTTATGAAGAATACCTTTAGCAACTGCCTTATCGAGAACCTTGTATGCGTTCTGGAGAGCTTCTGCGCTCTTGTTTTCGTTAATTTCGAGAGCAGCCTTCTTGAGAGCGGTTCTGAGCTGAGACTTTGCGATCTTGTTCTTAAGGGTCTTAGTTGCGGTAACCTTAACACGCTTCTTAGCGGACTTAATGTTGGGCATTTGTTACACCTCCGAATGTATATTTTTTACTTGCATAAATATTATAGCAGAAACCTTAAAAAAAAACAAGTGCAAATAAGTAATTTATATTCAAACTTTTTGTAAACTATCGCCTAAAATAGGCTTGAACACTCAATAATTTGCACTTTTGCCTTATATGTCAAAATAAGGAATCAGCAGTCAAATCTTTCTGATTTTCATATCACCCTTTTTTATCCATCCCAATTTTCTGAAAAGGGAATTGAAGAGGATAGTTATGACCGCGGGTAAAATAAAGTGTACTGTAAGAATAATACATACTGCAGTTAAGGGGTGCATTCCGTCCTGTGTCATTTTACCGTAAGCCTGAACTTGTCCTATCAGACCGCAGGAACCCATACCTGCTCCTATGTAGTTATTTGTCATTCCGAATACTGCGGTAGATATGGGTCCCATAATCGCCGAGGCTATAATGGTGGGTAACCATATCTGAGGTCTTTTTAATATATTGGGGAATTGCAACATAGGGGTACCTATGCTTTGGGAAATAAATCCGCCTATTTTGTTCTCCTTATAAGATGCTACGGCAAAACCTACTGCTTGACAGCAACAGCCAACGCATGCTGCACCTGCCGCAAGCCCCCCTAAATTTATAGAGATACATACTGCGGCCGCAGATAATGGAGTAGTAAATATCATCCCAATCACTACTGCCACGATAATACCCATAAATATAGGATTAAGGTCGGTAACATTATTTATAAGGGCTCCAACCTCTGACATAAAACCGTTTATGTATGGGCCTGCAAAGACTCCCACAAGTCCGCCTGTGGCAATGGTCACTATAGGCGTAATGACAATATCAAGTGAGGTTCTGCCTGCAAGAAGATTTCCTATTTCAGCTCCTATAACTGTGGCAATGAACCCACCAATAGGCCCTCCGAGAGTGTATCCTATCATTCCAGTTGCTGCAGAGGAAAAAATAACAAGGGGAGAGGCTTTCAGTCCCCAGGCTACGGATACACCGATTGAGGCTCCCGTTACGGATTTAATCTGCTCAGCTATTGATAATAGGTGGTCATATTTAGACAATGCTGGGATTTTGAATATCTGTTCTACAATAGTGCCTATAATTAAGGATACAAAAATCCCCAAGGTCATAGCTCCCATAGCGTCAATAAAATATCTTTTTAAGATGTTTTTTACTGATTCAGTAAATACGGCTTTTCCTCTTGCCATTATCCGTTACCTCCGTAATACGTTAGAATTATTATACCATAGATTTTTATTAATTTCAAGGCCTAAGTTAAGGATGATTACATAAAGGGACGACAGTTGAGAAAACTACCTTAAAAGCACATGTACACGGAGGATCATGATGAAAAAGGAATTGAATTTCAGAACGGACTTGGCCATAGATATAGCAGAGGTACGGAAGGTAAGTTCTGAATCAGGACTTGTGACGGAAGAAACCACTAAGAACGGCATATCGGTAAATCGCATAAAAATAACCAATGATGAGGCTGCTGAAAAGTTCGGAAAGGCCAAAGGCAATTATATCACAGTTGACCTTAGCGGAGCATTTATTGATGCTACCACCCATACTGCTGCGGTTGACGTAATTGCGGAGGAGATATCCAATCTCTTACACGGGCTTGACTCTTTAAAAAAAGAAAAATCGGTGCTGGTTGTTGGATTGGGGAATGATAATATGAGTTCTGATGCCATAGGCCCCGGCACTGCGGAAGGTATATTGGTTACAAGACACCTCAAAGAATATATGCCCGAGCTTTACAGTGAACTTAAGCTGTCCAATGTCTCAGTTCTTATACCGAGGGTCTTGGGGCAAACGGGAATTGAGTCTGCAGATATAATAAAAGCCGCAATAGATAAAACTTCTCCTGATGCCGTGGTTGTAATTGATGCGTTGGCATCCAGAAGTATGACACGTCTTTGCAAGACGGTTCAGATAACGGATACGGGTATAACTCCCGGCTCGGGTGTGGGTAATGACAGGGATGAGCTAAGCTCTAATACCTTGGGATTGCCCGTTGTTGCTATAGGGATCCCCACGGTAGTGGATTCTGTAACCCTTACCTCCGAGGTGATAAGATCGGCTTCTGATAAAATTGAAGAAGGAATAGAAGACGATGATGTATACGGAGAGTTTGTGGCAAGGTTATCTGAAATAATAGAATCTGACGGCGCAGGCATGGTCGTTACTCCTAAGGATATAGACAGAAGCGTGGTGAAATGTTCAAGACTCCTTTCTTTGGCCATAAATAAGGCGCTTCACTATGGGCTTACGCAGGAAGAAATAAACGCTTTATTGGATATATGAAAATATGCCGCACAACTCATAAACAGAGAACCGTGCGGCATATTTATTTGTATGTGCAGGACGTTTACCAAATACCCTTTGGGTGGATATTACTTTGAATTTTTGGAGGTAGAAATGGAGACTAAAACTCGTATTCGTATTGTACAATTCGGATTAAGAGAACGGAAAGGATTGTACAGAATATTTATCTCTGCAGTTTCATTACTGTTTCTCTGTCTGTTTTTATGGGGGCTATGGGAAATAGACGGCGTTGCTATAACTTTGGGCATAGATGACGTATATGAAGAAAATAACGGAGACGATGATCAGTCGTTGCCTATACGTGAAAATGAAAGCGAAAACTCTTGGATAATATACGAATCTGATCTTACCGAGGAGTTTTTTACCGATACAGACGTAAAAGACGGAGCTTTGAAGATGTTGGCTACAACTGTAAGGCCTTATTCCTGGATGGAACAGTTTAATGGCATTGCCGTTAATAATGAGAGCGAGAGAGTGGTCAATATAGAACAAACACTTTTAAGAAAAAGTAGTATTGAGGTTACGAAAGACGGATCTCCGCAGGTGCTTATAGTACATACCCACGGAACGGAAAGCTATAACGAAGGAAGCTTGTTCAAATATTATGAATCCGATTATTTACGTTCTACGAATATCGAGGAAAACGTGGTTGCCATAGGCGCACGAATAAAAGAAATCCTGACCGAGGCCGGATATTCCGTTATTCACGATATGACAATGCACGACGACGGTAATTATAACGGTTCTTACGCTTCGTCCCGGAAGGCTATAAAGAAATATCTTGAAGAGTATCCTTCAATAAAAATAGTGCTTGACGTTCACAGAGACACCGTAATAACCCAAGAGGGTGTAAAATATCGAACCATATGGGAGTATCACGGGAAATCTGCAGCTCAGGTGATGATATTGCTTGGGGCGGGCGGAAGCAAGTATCCAAACGACCATTGGGAAGAAAATCTGGGACTGTCCTTAATGATATACGAAAGAGCCGTCAAGAAATATCCAGACCTTATGCGCCCGATACTGATGCGGAGTTCTCTGTATAATCAGGATTTAAGTAACGGTGGTATTTTAGTAGAGGTGGGAACTTGCGGAAACACTTTTGAAGAAGCTATCCTCGGTGCTGAGTGCTTTACGGATTGTTTGGTCGATGTTATGAATTCTCTTTGTAAGGGTGAATAAAGATATGGTAAAACGGATTATATCTGCAGCTGTGGTGGGTTCAATTTTTTTGTGTAACGTTACCTGTTATTCTGCTCAGACTGATACGGAAATATCTGCCGAAGCGTACACCCTGATAGAAGCAAAAACAGAGATAGAGCTTGCTGAAAAGAATGGTAATAAAAAGATGGCTCCCGCAAGTACAACAAAGATACTTACGGCTATCGTTGCCATAGAAAACGCACCGTTAACAAGTGAATTTACCATTTCAAAAGCTTCTGCAGAGGTTATTGGGTCACAGATAGGTCTGCTTGAAGGAGAAAGGTTGAGCCTTCAGGACTTATTGTATCTTTTGTTATTAAAATCGGCAAATGATGCCGCCGTTGCAATTGCAGAAGGTATTGCCGGGAGTATAGAAGATTTTGCTATTTTGATGAATAAAAAAGCAAGGCAGATTGGAGCTGTAAGCTCAAATTTTGTAAATCCGCACGGGCTGCCCGACGATAATCATTATACAACGGCTAAAGATCTGGCAATTATTGCTGCTTACGCTATGAGAAATGAGGCGTTTGCTTCCATAGTGTCAACTAAAACCTATAAAACAGGATATCATTCTCTGACTATAGCAAATTCAAACAAGCTGCTATATCAGTACGACTATATAAAGGGGATAAAAACGGGTTTTACAAAGGCGGCCGGGCGATGTCTTGTCACCTGCGCAGAAAAGGAAGGAGTGATGCTTATTGCTGTTACTCTTAATGCGCCAAACGACTGGACAGATCACATAAAAATGTACGATGAAGGCTTTAAAAGGGTAGAGGCTACTACTCTCTTTATCCCTTACGGGTATAAATGCGTTAGAAACGTCTTAAACGGTCAAGAGAATGCTGTATTTTATAATTCCCAGACCATAACGGGGCTTAAAATTGACGGTAAGGATATATATTTTGAGTATCGGGAAGATATTGAGCCCTTGATATTTGCGCCCGTACGTGCATACAGTCCATACGGATATATAACCCAGATATACAATGGAAAGGATGTTTTCAGAGTAACCGTATATTCTGTATCAGACGTTAATAGTGCTGAAGCGCAGAGCTTTTTTGAACGAATTATTCACAAAATAAGGAATTTATTCAAAAACCTCTTGTAAGAGAAGGACGAATATGGTAAAATAAGAGCATAACAAAATAAAATCGGAGATATAAATGTTAAGAATACAGAAATTTTTAGCCGACTGCGGTGTTTGTTCAAGACGTGCCGCTGAAGAGCTTGTAAGGCAGGGTAAGGTAACCGTCAACGGTGAAGTTGCCGAAATAGGTATGAGCGTTGACCCCGAAAATGACAGAGTTACCTGCGAGGGTAAGAGAGTTCGTCTTAAGGTGTGCGATAAGCAGTATTTTATGTTTTATAAGCCCCGCGGTGTTATTACCGCTATGAAGGCCCAGGACGACAGAAGCATAGTCGGTGACCTTATTAAAGGTATAAAGGGAAGAGTTTATCCCGTTGGCAGACTTGACCGTGATTCGGAAGGCCTTCTTCTCCTCACCGATAACGGAGAGCTTGCTCAGAGACTTTGTCATCCCTCTTATCACGCCTCAAAGACTTATAGAGTCACCGTAAGGGGAGAGGTAAGCGAGGAATCTCTTCGCGCGATGCGTAAGGGCGTGGAGATCGATCAGGGTGAAACCACCTTGCCTGCAGGCGTATATATTCAGAATCAGGACGCAAATAAGACCATACTGCATATAACCCTTTTTGAAGGTAAAAACAGAGAAATTCGCCGAATCTGTGAAGAGCTCGGCCTTGAAATAATGCTTCTAAAAAGGATAGCAGTAGGAGATATTCTCCTGGGCCATCTTCAGCCCGGTGAGTACAGACCTCTTAACCGTCACGAAATTATCAGACTGCACGAAATGGTGGATATGGATCCCCCTGAGTTCAAACACAAATCCGAAAAAACGGGTGCGGTAAAACAAGCGTTAAGAAGACAGTCTACGAAAACTACTCACGAAAGAATGTTTGAAAAACAGCTCCGTGCCGATATTAAGAAGTCTGTAAAGCACAGAAAAAAGCCCCAACAGTAAAGAGATTAAAATAACCGCAGAGAAAAATCCCTGCGGTTATTTTTATACTTTTAAGGCTTCTACAAATCTATGTATAGTATAGTCCTGGGTGATCATGTTCCCGTATTCAAAAAGAAATTCGGGTAATATGCTGCTTTTATCTCCATATTCGGATAGCGCTGTTATGAGATTGTTGCTTTCTGTCTTTGTACAGACAATTCCAAATATGAGGTAATATTTTTTTTGAAAGGTGTAAATTGAACTGTTCTGGATTTTATCTATTTTATCCGAAAAAATAAATATTGAATCTATAAGATCACTGAGGCTTTCATACCGTATGCAGTGTTCGGTAAACGTAATATCGCTTTTTCCGTAGGGGATACGTGACAGATATAGCGTTACGTTTCCGTTATATGATTGTCTTGCTTCAACGAGTAGCTTGGCGTCACCCAGACAGAAACCGATCTCCCGTCCGGCTCTTGATATTATTTTTTCGCATAATCTTCGCGTATTGGCATCTCCGTAGTTCATGGTTTCATATGATATACCGTATTCAAGCTGTTCTTTAGCGTTTACGGTTACTTTGATCTTGTTTTCATCAACCTGCTCAATATTCAAGCCCAACACTCCCACACTCTGTCTTTGTACTAATTATTATATAAAAAAACGGGCTGTTTGACAATACTCAGTAAATGGAAATAAGCCTGCTATTTTTTAGAAAATTCACAATTGCAGGGTTGACAGCCGTGGGGTTTTATGGTATAATAATTGCGTTCTCAAAAGAAAATACGGACGATTAGCGCAGCTGGTAGCGCATCCGCTTGACGTGCGGGTGGTCACAGGTTCGAGTCCTGTATCGTCCACCATCAAAAAAGTGTTGAAAATCAATGTTTTCAACACTTTTTTTATTATTCTTCTTTAGGTAACGTGCCTGACGGTGCTTTTATATCGGAGAGGGGATTGGAGAGGATAGCTTCTTCGATCTGCTTTGAGGTAGTATGGGTATATATTTGGGTGGTGCCGAGGTTTTCGTGGCCCAAAACCTCTTGCAAAGCTCTGACGTCGGTGCCGTTCTGATACATAAGGGTTGCGGCGGTATGTCTGAGCTTATGGGTTGAGTAAATGGTGGTATCAAGCCCCGCTTTTTCCATAAAATCGTTTACCAAGGTCTGTACCATTCTATTGGAAATTCGCTTCATATTTCGGCTTATAAAAAGGGCGTTTTCGTCAGGTGATTTTATACCTTCTTTGGGGCGAACCTTCATATATTCTTCGATGGCGGATATACATGCGTCACTTAGGTAAAGTATACGCGTTTTGTTGCCTTTGCCGGTGATTCGTATAGTATTTCCCGTAATATCTCTTAAATTAATACCTACAAGCTCGGATAAACGGATACCACAGTTTAAAAATAGGGTGATTATTGCGTAATTACGTGCTTTATTGTTACCGTCAATACTTTCCAGGAGCTGTATGGCCTGTTCCTCGGAAAGGTAAGTGGGGAGAGTTTTGGGCTTTTTAGGCAAGTTAAGGTATGTAGACGGATTTTCATCTATCATATTTTGCTTGCACAGGTAATTGAAAAAACTTTTAATACTTGATGTTTTTCTGCACCTTGCCGCGACTGCATCGTTACGAACGGTATTGCAGTAATCCATATAGGAATAAAGGTCAATAAGTTGCAAGCTCGATATTCTTTTCAGTGTAACTGATGATGCGTCCGTATTATCAAATATTTCTTTTGCTCTTTCCGGATCGCTGTATATATCCACGCCGTCGTCCGTAAGCTTTATAAAACGGAAAAACGTGCGGAGATCAAGATAGTACTCGTGGATAGTCTTTTCGGAGGCATTTTTTATATTACGATAATAATAGAGAAACTCTTTAACGTAAGAAGGAATCTTATCATAATTTACTTTTTTCATCTATACACACCTCCGATAATTCTATATGTATATTTTAGCACATTTTGTGCGGTAAATCAAGCCCTAAATGTAATTTTGACAAAAAAGTTAACTGAATAAAAAGGGGAGAGGTGGCCGGTAAAATATTAATTGAATTGCATTATTATATTTTTCAAGAACAATGTGATAGAAATAGTTTTTAATATTGAGCCATCTTTTAACATTAAGTATTAAGTTGTAGCGTATCATTCGAATTATTATATTAAGTATGTGAAGCAAGATGAGATTAATTTTAGATTTGATCGGAATAAGTTTCTTGCTATATGTATTGACAGGTGAGTGGTACATTTGGTATAATTCCATATGGCCAATTGCACAAAATGAATATTTTGTGCAATTAAGGGAGGGTGAAATTGGAAATTTTGGGGTTTTGGGGTTCATTTAGGACCTTTGGCTATTTTGAGCTATTCTGTATGAACTGACCCCTTGACAATAATTTTATTTAATAATTGAGTTTATTAATGCTTTTTACTGAATTGATTCATTGATTAATTTATTTTATTTTATTCTTATGTTTTGATGTATCGCTTATTTCATTTCTTTAAATAATTTTTCTATGTTTTCCTTACGCATACTTGTTAATGCTATAGATTACGTCGATTTATTTTATCTCCGTCGACCTCTCGGTCGATTTTAAAATTTCTATCGGATTTATATTTTGCACAGATCGCACTGTAATTTTCTCCTGCTGACCATAATAAAAATAAAAAACTATCCGAGCAAGGTTTTTCTGCCCTGCTCGGATCTTATTTTAGGATATTATCTATATTTCTAAAAATGCGCCTATCCCCTTGTGTCACAAAAAAGACACATTTGCGGACATTAATATAGATTAGTCGTTTTCGTGCTTTTTTCTTCTGGTTATGAGCCACTGGAAGATCTCTTCATCCTTATATGCGGGTACCCAAGAGCCGTGACCGATCTTGAGGTATTCGGTGTAATGTACGTCTTCAGCGCCTTCAAGAATAAGCTTTGCATAGATTCTTCTGGAACCTCTGCAGCTTACGGCTCTGTCGTCTGCGCCGTGGATGATCCAAAGAGGAATATTCTTGTAGATATCAACGTTTTTCTCATCCATGCCGCCGCATACGGGAATTGCTGCGGCAAAAAGATCAGGGTATCTTGCAAGTATGTCCCAGGTGCAGTAACCACCCATGGAAAGACCGGTTACATATATTCTGTCCATATCTACGCTATATTTCTGAGTAAATTCTATAATCTTATCAGCAGCTTCTTTTTGGGTTTCTGCCTGAGGAGTGTTTTCAAAGTCGTAAGAGCCGTATCTCCAAGGCGAAGTGTTTACCCACTTATAGAATTCAGGACACTGCGGAGCGAGGATTATAAAGTTCTCCTTAAGTTCAGGGTCGCTGAGTATTCTTTCTATCATATTACTGTGCTTAAGACTCTGAAGGTACATATGTTCTGTACCCTTCTCCCCTGCGCCGTGGAAAAATACGAGCATGGGATACTTTTTAGCAGGATCGTAGGTTTCGGGAATCCAGTAAGCAAAGTTTACGAGTTTACCTCTTTCTCTGGAGGTGATGCGGTAGGATAAAGTGTTAGAACGTTCCATAACGGTAACTTCCCTTCCAAGTTTATTTATTCAACTAATTATATAGTAAAGATGAAATAATTGCAAGAGAGTTTTCAATTATTTCGGATAAAAAAAAGCACCTGCTTACGCAAGTGCTTTATGGGGTGGGTAAAGAGATTCGAACCCTCGACCTCCAGAGCCACAATCTGGCGCTCTAACCAGCTGAGCTATACCCACCATACAAATCGCATACTATGTGGCTTGTTTCTGCGACGGTTAGTATTATATCATACTTTTGGAGAAAAAGCAATAGGGTAAAATTGAAATATTTGAAAATAATTTATCAGTATTTGAGAAAAATAGGGCGAAGTCTCTTCCCTACTGTAACTTTTTATGAATTGCCTGCATTTTTTCGTCCACGATATAGATTATCTGGGCACATTCTTTTAGTTCTGCTCTCAAGGCCTCTGATACCTCGGTATCGGTTTTATATTTTAATTTATGCTCAAGGCTTGCCCAGAAGTCCATAGCTATGGTTCTGATTTGTATTTCAACGGGCACGGGAGTTGTCTTTTCAGCCAGATAAATTGGAATTTCCACCACAAGATGAAGGCTTCTGTATCCGTTGGGTTTGGGGTTAGATATATAATCCTTCTTTTTTATCAGCTTGATATCATCCTGGCGTAGCAGAAGATCTGCGATACGGCTTACGTCATCTATATAGTTACATACTACACGTATTCCGGCTATGTCGTGGAGATTTTCTTTTATGCTTTGGGGTGAAAAGTCAAGGTTTCGTCTTTGGAGCTTGGATATGATGCTTCGCATGGACTTAAGTCTTGATTCTATGTGATGAATTGGATTATAATCGTACTTTGTTTGAAACTCTTCATCTAAAATCTCAAGCTTTGTCTTTATTTCTTTTATTCCCGCATTATAAAGATGTAACTGGGATTGAACTTCGGACAGCGCTCCTATTATCTCCTCTGATACCTCTTCTGTAAAATCTGTATGTGAGAGGAAGTTTTTCATCATTTCTTTTGTTTCTTTTTTCATATCTTAAACACTTTTCCTCATAATTTATCGGTTTACGTCTAAAGTATAACAGATAAAATTAGTAAAGTCAAGCAACAAAAAATAACGAAATCTTAAAGACTGTAAGATAAGTTTTTATACTATGTATAAAGAGTTGATTTTCACATTTCTGTTAACTTTAGGGTGATTTGCTTGACATTGAAGTATAATTCTGTTAAAACTAAAGAGATATAATATTACTTAGGAGGATGTCTGTTATGGACAAGAAACTTAAGATAGGCATTATTGGCTGTGGCGGTATTGCCAACGGTAAGCATATGCCTAACCTTGCAAAAATTCCCGAAGTGGAAATGGTTGCCTTTTGTGATATAATTCTCAAAAGAGCTGAAAAAGCAAAAGTAGCGTACGGTACTGAAGATGCAAAGGTATATCTTGATTACCACGATCTTTTAAAGGATGAGAGCATTGATATAGTTCACGTTCTTACTCCCAACAGAGAGCACGCCCCTATCACTATTGATGCTCTTGAAGCAGGCAAACACGTTATGTGCGA
>JAZSCR010000075.1:0-5815 GCA_045530715.1 Eubacteriales bacterium | reverse complement strand
CCTAAGACCGCTTGGCCTCCGACTTCCCTGAAAATCTCGTCAATGGTCTTTCCGTACTGTTTTCTGGTCTCCTCGGCAGATCCGGCCATGAGTATCTCACCGCCAAATCCCATAAAAGCAAACTCATCAAGTACAGGTTCTATATCGTGTATGAGGTGGGTAGTTATTACCACCGTAGACGAGGGGTTGTAGTTGCCGATTACTGTCTTAAGAATATAGTCTCTGGCAGCAGGGTCAACACCCGCAATGGGCTCGTCAAGAAGATAAAGTCTGGTCTTTCTGGACATAACCATTATAAGCTGAACCTTTTCCTTAGTACCTTTGGAAAGAGTTCTGAGCTTTGAAGAGGTATCTATACCCATATCGGTCATCATTTTCACGGCGGCATCCTTATCAAAATCTGGATAGAACTCCGAAAAATATCCAATAAGGTCATCCACCTTCATCCATGAATTGAAATAGGTCCTCTCCGGGAGGTACGAAATCAGGGCGTTAGTCTCCTCGCTACGGGGGATGCCGCACACGGTTATTTCGCCGCTGTCGGGCACAAGAATACCCGATATAAGCTTCATCAAAGTGGATTTACCGCATCCGTTGGGTCCAAGAAGCCCGACTATTTTCCCTTCGGGAAGAGAAAAATTAAAGTTATTAAGCACGGGATATCCGCTTTTGTAGCTTTTACAAAGTCCTTTGCAGGTAAGTACGGGTGTACTCATAGTTTATACTCCTCCTTTACTCGCTTCGTTACATTAATAATACAACACTCGAGTAATTTTGTCAAGACTTTTTCACAAATAAGACGTAGGAAGCAGCAACGGTATTTTAAATTTTTATTTAAAATCATTTCAGGGTATTGCATACAAGAAAGTTTTATGATATTATATTATTAAATGTATAGAACATAAGGAGAAATGGCTGTGGATAAGAAGATTTTTAAGAGCATACTTATGCTTGCTACTGTAGGCATACTACTGGTGGCGATAATTCTCAAGCTTGACAGTATTCTTGGGATTTTAAAGGTCATATTCTCCCTTCTCTCCCCTCTTATTTGGGGTATCGGTATAGCTTTCGTTGTATACCCAATGTTTGACTTTTTCAGCCGTAACACAAAAAAGTTTTTGGAATTTCTCCAAAAGAAGATTGGGGAAGCAAAGGGCAAAAAAGCTACCCAAAAGACCTTCTCTTCAAAGAAAAAATCCCTTATTTCTCCCGAAATGACCGAGAAGCTGGAAAGGCTCAACCTTTTCAGAAAAGAGCAAAAGGAGTTAAAGAAGAAAAACAACAAATCAATATCAGGCACAGAGATAGCATCGAGGGTATGCGGTGTTATAATAGCATATCTCATACTGATAGCCATTGTTGCTCTTACCATTCTTCTTCTCGTTCCTCAGTTGGGCGACTCCATAACCCTCTTTGCGGCAAACCTCAATTCCTATATAGACAACTTGCAGACACTCCTTGATAAAGCGTCCGCATCAATGGGCATTAGCGGAAGTATTAACACCGCCATAGAGAATGCCATCAACACCCTTCTCACCAATCTTTCTAAAATAGTTTCAGAGTTGGTCCCCAAGCTTTTGGATCTGACAAAAACTCTGGCCCTTATGGTTTCCAACATCATAATCGGTCTCATAATGTCAATCTATATGGTTCTTGACAAGAATGCTATAGTTAAAAAGATCTCTCAGATATTCAAGGCATTGGTTCCCCAGAAAACCTATAATGCCCTCGCAAAAGTCACCAATCTCACAGCTCGGATATTCAGCGGCTATATATCCAGCCGATTCCTCGATTCACTTATTATCGGCATTATCTGCTATATATGTATGGTGATAATCGGATTTGACTATCCGCTGCTCATAAGCGTGGTGGTCGGAATCACAAACGTTATCCCCGTATTCGGCCCCTTTATGGGAGCTATCCCCTCCGCATTTATACTTTTTATGATAGACCCGATGGAGGCGGTGTGGTTCTCCATATTCATACTTATTCTCCAGCAAATAGACGGTAACGTTATCGGCCCCAAGATTACGGGAGACTCCATAGGACTGCCCGTAATATGGACAATGATAGCCATTCTCGTAGGCGGCGGACTTTTCGGTATTACGGGTATGCTTTTCGGAGTACCCGCTGTGGCCGTGGTATATACCTTGATTACCGATGAAATGAACAATAGGATTAAAGAAAATGAAAAAACGCAGAAAACAGAGTAAAGCCTGGAACATAATTCCCCTGGCGGCTGTAACGGTATTCCTTCTGGCGCTCATTATAAGAGTATGGTTCCCCGATGCTCTTAAGCCCAATACCATCCCGCCCGTTGACAATTCGGGAGATACTGTAACCCAGCTTCCCTCTGACCAAACGTCGGACGAACCCGATACGCCCGATATTCCCGATGAACCTGATATTCCGGATGCGCCCGACGTTCCCGATGTGCCTGATACCCCAGACGTTCCCGACGAGCCCAAAGCTCCCGGCGAAGACTACGCCAATGTATGGAGCCTGATTCTCGTAAACCCCAACCATAGCCTACCCGAAGGCTACGAGGTGGAGCTTGAAACGGTGCAAGGCAAATACAAAATGGATTACCGTGCCGCAGAAAAGGCAAAGGAAATGATAGCTGATGCAAAAGAGGACGGGGTAGACCTCCTCGTATGCTCGGCCTACCGTTCTCACCAAAGACAGACTGACAATTTTAACGCAAAGCTTCAGTCCTACCTTGACAAGGGATGGGACTACGACGAAGCCTATGCTAAAACAGCCACCATAATTGCCGTTCCCGGAACCAGTGAACACGAGTCGGGTCTGGCCCTTGATATAGTAACCCCCTCCTATCAGGTTCTTGACGCCGGATATAAAAACACGGCGGCGGCCAAGTGGCTTTTGGAAAACGCCGCTGATTACGGCTTTATACTCCGATTCCCCGAAGATAAGCAGGAAATAACCAAGATAATCTTTGAGCCTTGGCATTACAGATACGTAGGTATTGAATATTCTCATCTGATAATGGATTCCGGTCTTTGTCTTGAAGAATGGCTGGGTCAAACTGAATAGCAATCTGTCGCATTATGTCATATACTGTTATTGGCAGAGATAAATCTATCTGCCGAAAGGAGTGACAAAGATGCTTTTTGGTTGCAATAACAACTGGACCTGGTGGATCATCATTATCGCCATAGTGATCATACTCTTCCTCAATAACGACAACAGATGTGGCTGCGGCTGTGATAACGGCTGCAACAACAACTGTAACACTTGCTGCTAACACTTGATACGGGAGCCTCCCAAAGGGGAGGCTCTTTGTTTTACATAATATGTAACACTTGACTCCTTCCCTAAAATATGATATAATTACAACCGTAAATGAGGAAGGTGAGAAAGTAAACAAACCATGAATCGTCCCCTGTTCTTTTCGGGGTTATCGCTGTTTTTGGCAATTCTTTTCTGTGAAATAACAGATTCCTTCTTCCCTGCCGCAGCATATGCGGTAGCAGGAATAGTAATACTCATAAGTCTTGTCTGCAGCGTTGTCTTTCTTTGTCTTTTTTTAAACAAAAGGAAAGGTCTATTTTTAACCCTTGTTCTCATATCATTCTTCTTTGCTTTGGGGTGTCTGTTACGTCAGACAACAGACATAAAGATGACGGCCGTAAAACAGTCCTTTATCGGCCAAAGGGTCACCACCTCTTTTACTGTAGAAGAGAAGCCATATATAAGCGGATATCATAGAAGATGCATAGCAAAATCCACTGATTTTCCATATAAGGTTTTCCTTTATTTACCCGAAGGATACTCGGCCAAAACGGGAGATATTATAGAAGGAAGCTTTGAAATCGAAGCTCTTCCCGACGGCAATCGGTATTTTATCGACGGCATAATAATGGGGGCAAATACCGTAGAAATATTCTCGCACGGTTCCCCTAAAATACGCCCGCTTCAATATTACGGCGAAAAGATAACCGCCTATGCCGAAGGGGTACTGGGAAAACTCTTCGGAGGGTATTCAGCCTTTGTTGAAAGCATACTCCTCGGCGGCTCGGGTAAATTATCCGACACAATATGGTTGGACCTCAAAGGCTCGGGGCTTCTCCATATCACCTGCGTATCGGGACTACATATAAGCATTTTTATAAGCGCGGTAGCACTTGCGTTTTCAAAGCTAAAGCGACCAAAACTCTCCTTTGCCCTCACCGCAGTTTGTGTATTCACGGTACTTGTGGTATGCTCCTTCTCCCCTTCGTCGGTGAGAGCATCAATGACGGGGCTTACAATGTTGGCATACGATAAAAAGGCATCCCGTCCCGACGGGCTTAATCTCCTCGGTCTGCCAATGATAATTCTCCTGTGCAGTAATCCCTTTTACGACATTGACGTATCATTTCTTCTGTCATTTTCGGCAGTAACGGGCATACACCTGTTTAACAAAAGAGTACACTCTTCACTTATCACAAGAATAACCGCAGAAACGGGCAAGCTTCCCTCAAATCCCGTAAAGTGGTTGGTTCAAGCCTTTTCACTTTCTATTGTATGTACGGTATCCACCATGCCCGTCAGTATAATATTCTTCAACTCGGCGGTCACGGCCTCGGTACTTTCGGGAGTTATTTGTCTTTGGGCAGTAACACCCATATACGTACTTTCTCTTATCTGTCTGTTGCTGGCGCCTCTCCCATTTGCGGATTTTTTGGTACAGCCCATGGCATTTACAGTTAAAAAAGGAGTGAGTTATATAATGAGTATAGCCGAAATACTCTCCGATTTGGAAACGTCGGTATTTGACCTTTCCCAAATCGACCTCTCAGACTTCTCTCTTAAAGGATTGGATACAAATTTCGCTATGTGGTTTGCTATTTTTATAGTGGCCGTATTTATAGTGCTTTTGTTCCGCCCCTTTAAAGATAAAAAGGCAAAGGTCGGAAAACCCGGCAAGGTCTGGATACTTTTGCTTGTGGCAGTCATTCTCGTGGGGGCATACTTTATCCAGAACGCCCAGTCAGACGGAGTGGTTGACCCCGATTCGGTAACAGTAGGATTTGTAGACGTTGGGCAAGGCAGTTGCTCTGTGGTAATCAAGGATGATTTTACTGCCATAATTGACTGTGGCGGTACAACGGAGCCGGGCGAAGAAGCGGTGCGCTTTATCCAAAGATACGGAGACGGCGAGATAGACGTCATGATAATCTCCCACCTTCACGCCGACCACGTTAACGGAATAACCGATATTCTTTCAAGCGCTACGGTTGAAAAGATATACGTTCCCTATACTGCGGGTGACGAGATTTACGAAGACGAACTTTTCACCGCCGCCGCGACCTACGGAGTATACGTCGAGCAGCTTGAAGAGGATATGACCATCTCCGAAAACGGCATTGAGCTTCAGCTTTACACCCAGCACCTCGACCCGGATAACGACCAAAACGACAACAGCATTGTTACCAAAGCTGTGTACGATAATTTCTCGGTGCTCTTTACGGGAGATATAGGCAAAAAGGCCGAAAAGGTCATAGTTGATATATATCCCAACCTTACCGCCGAGGTATTGGCAGTTCCCCATCACGGCTCAGCCTCATCTTCGACGGCGGCCTTCCTTGCTACGGTACAGCCAAAGCTGTCTGTAATATCCGTAGCAGAAAAGAATTCATACGGACACCCCACTCCTGCCGCTATTGAAAGGCTTGAGGTTTACGGCGACATTCTCTGCACAAAGGATTGCGGAAATATCCGAATAATCTCCGACGGCTATGATTACGAAATATTTACAGACAATGAGATAAACTAAAAAAATCCGACCTGCAAAGGTCGGACTTTTTTTAAT
>JAZSCR010000236.1:0-1956 GCA_045530715.1 Eubacteriales bacterium | reverse complement strand
GATATTATGAGTACGGAAAGCAATAACCTTATTGACCGAATTAAAAGACGTATTAACCATAAAGCAGGATATGCCATTGGTAAATGTATAGAAGCGATGTGTGCTGACGAGTTGTATTCAATAGACGAGTTGGGGCAGCCGGATGAAATATCTGCAATTACACCTAATGAACTATACGATGCTTACAAAAAGCTTATGAGCGAGTCTAAGGTGCTCATTGTTGGTTCCGGTGCTTTTGATAGCGACAGACTTACAGGGTTGGCTGAAAAGCTCTTTGCCCGTACTCGAACAGGCGAAATCACCCCCACGCTTTTTGTTGAATCTGCTGAGGACGTGACTGATATCACTGCGGAAATGGCAGTTAATCAGTCAATTCTTTGCCTGGGTTTCCGTTTGGGCTCAAAGAGCTATACGGATAACAGATTTGCATATATGATGCTTAATGCCGTTTACGGCGCAAGTCCTATAAGTTATCTGTTTATGAACGTCCGCGAAAAGCTTTCTCTTTGTTATTTTTGTTCATCGTCCCTTAATACTCAAAAAGGTTTGCTTCTTGTTTATGCCGGTATATCCAAGGAAAATAAACAAAAGGCCTATGATGAGATAATAAAACAGCTTGAGCGAATCAAAGGCGGAGCTATATCCGAAGAGGATATGGACGGTGCAAGAAAAATGCTTATAAATCAATATCTTACCGTTACGGACGAACTCTTTTCTTCGGATAGTTATTATCTTAACAGCTATATGGGAAATCAGGAAATATCAACAGAAGAGTTTATTGCTGGCATCAAGTCTGTTACTGCTGAAGATATTAAGGCTTGCGCTCAAAAATTAAGTCTTGACACCGTATATTTCCTTACTTCACCCGATGACTTAAAGGATGGTGAATGATTATGTTTGAAAGATTTGTGGATACCCGCACGGGAGAATCCTACCTTACCACCGTTTTTAAAGGATTAAGAGTTATAGTTATTCCCAAAAAGGAATTTACCTCAAAGTTTGCCGTTTATGCTACAAAGTACGGCTCTGTAAATAACAAGTTTTCTTTTGGCGGGAAGGTCTATACCGTACCTGCCGGAATTGCCCATTTTCTTGAGCATAAAATGTTTGAGAAGGAGTACGGTGATGCCTTTACCAAGTATTCCACCACGGGAGCAGACGCTAACGCTTTCACATCCTTTGACAAGACTGCCTATATTTACTCTTGCACAGATAATTTTTACGATTCCCTTGAAATCCTTACTGAAGTCGTAAACAAGCCCTACTTTACCCCTGAATCCGTTGCAAAAGAGCAGGGGATTATCGGCCAGGAAATACAGATGGGGCTTGATAATCCAGGCAACGTTGTGTTCTACAACCTTCTTAAGTGCCTTTATTCAAATCATCCCATCAGAGAAGAGATAGCCGGTAGCGTAGAAAGTATATCGGAGATTACCGCAGATCTGCTTTACGCCTGCTTTAACGCTTTCTATAACCCTGCCAATATGGTGCTTTGCGTTTGCGGTGACGTGGATGAAAACAAGGTTATTGAAGTTCTGGATAAAGGCATGAGAGATGTTGTACCCGAAAAAGTGGAGCGCCTATTCGATAGTGAACCTGATGAGATAAATATTTCATATATGGAGCATTTTGCCGAAGTTGCAAAGCCCTTGTTTGAGTTTGGTATAAAGGATACTTTCAGGGGAGACGGTATTGACCTGGTTAAGCATCGTATAGTGTGCGAGATGATATTTGATGCCATTTTGGGAAAATCCTCAAAACTCTACCTTGACCTTTATAATGCAGGACTTATAAACCAAGGCTTTGGCGGTGAAGCTATGTGCTATCCCGACTGTGGGGTTCTTGCCGTAGGTGGTGAATCATCTGAACCTATGAAGGTTTATGAGGCTGTTAAGACTGAAATTGACAATTTCCGTAAGACCGGTATTAACGAAGACACATTCAGACTTCTTAAAA
>JAZSCR010000178.1:0-4385 GCA_045530715.1 Eubacteriales bacterium | reverse complement strand
AACGAAGGGAACCCAATACTTGATGACTCCGTTTCTGAATGCTTCAATATCTTCGGGAGAGTAGCAGTTTCTGCCCATTCTGTAGTAGCCCAGCTCTACGTAGTTTTTGTAGCCGAGCTTTTTTGCCTGAAGATCACGGTTTTTAACCATACGGTCGTAGATATCGTCAAACTTGTCCCCGTTATCCTTAAGCCACTGTCCCAAGGCGTTGTAAGCGGCTTTTCTTACCTCTCTGTCTACGTCGTTACAATATTTTCCCAGCTGCGGAATGTTGTGTACGCCGCCGTCAAAGGGTATCTGGGCAGAGGAGAGGAGCTTTTTGTATTCCGTGCACAGCCTTGCGTCTTCCTGCATTTCCGGAACGATGCTTTCATCTATGCTTTTAAGGGATATTTCAAGGTTTTTGATGGCTACGGGGCTTATATATTTTTGCAGTTCTTCTTTAAATTCTGAATTCACTATGGCCTTTGCAAAGGGAATGGACGCTGCGGATACCTTTGCTCCGATCTCATCATAATAGTCCATCTCTTCAGAGTAGAATTTGTCTTCCGTGTCAAGGGTAAAGCGGACGTAGGCGAGGGATTCGGCAGTAACATATTCTTCCATAATGTCGTTATATTTTTTATAATATTCGTACTGCTCTTCGGCGCTTTTTGCAGCGGTAATACCTTTGATTATTTCTCCAAGCTTTTTTTCTGCTTGCTCATAATCAAATCTTTCATAGGGGAGCTCATACTGTTTCATCGGAATACTCCTTTCGTATATAGGTACGTGCCTGTCGCTAAACAGGCACGTTATTTATGTTGGTTAATTCTTTGCGTTTCTCATGAAATCCTTCATTCTCTGGGCGTGGTCAAGGGTTCTCTTTCTTAAGCGGAGAGACTTGGGAGTTACTTCAAGAAGCTCGTCGTCGGTGATAAAGTCCAAAGACTGCTCGATGCTGAATCTTCTGGGAGGAACAAGGCGAAGAGCTTCGTCGTGTCCTGAAGAACGTATAGCAGTAAGATGTTTTTTCTTGCATACGTTTACTACGATATCAACGGGTCTGTTGCATTCGCCTACTATCTGTCCTGCATATACCATCTCGGAGGGGTCTACGAACATAGCTCCCGAATCCTGAGAGTTGAATATACCGTAAGATGTGGTTTCGCCCGTTTCGTATGCGATAAGCGCACCGTTAGCTCTGGTGGGAATATCTCCTTTTTTTGGCTGATAGCTGTCAAAAATGGATGTCATTATGCCTTCGCCTCTGGTCTGGGTCATGAATTCGTTTCTGTAACCGAAAAGACCTCTGGAGGGGATAAGAAATTCAAGTCTGGTACGGCTGCCAACGTTTGACATATGTGAAAGCTCGCCCTTTCTTGATCCCATGCTTGACATAACGGAACCAACGGCATCTCCGGGAACGTCTACGACAAGTCTTTCAATAGGCTCGCATAGAACGCCGTCGATCTCCTTAAAGAGAACTTTGGGCGTGGATACCTGGAATTCGTAGTTTTCTCTTCTCATGGTTTCTATGAGAACGGAAAGGTGCATTTCACCTCTGCCGCAAACGGTAAAAGCATCGGTGGAGTCGGTGTCGGATACTCGGAGCGAAACGTCTTTGAGAAGCTCTTTGTAGAGTCTGTCTCTCAGATTTCTGGAGGTTACGAACTTACCTTCTCTTCCTGCAAAGGGGCTGTCGTTTACCATAAAGGTCATTTCAACGGTGGGCTCGGATATCTTTACAAAGGGGATAGGTGTAACGTCTTCGGGAGAGCAAAGGGTATCTCCGATGTTAACGTCCTCAATACCCGATATGGCAACTACGTCACCAACGGATGCAGTATCAACAGCAAGCTTGCCAAGACCGTCGAACGTGTATATGTTTACGGCTTTTGCCTTTATTTCAGGATGGCTATGATGATGGTCGGTAAGGACTATATCCATGCCCTTCTTAACGGAGCCTCTCTCAATGCGACCTACGGCTATTCTGCCAACGTACTCGTTATAGTCAATGGAGGATACAAGCATCTGGAATGGTGCTGTTTCGTCGCCCTGGGGAGCATCCACGTAGTCAACTATTGTGTCGAGAAGCACCTTAAGGTCTGTGGTACCGTCGTCGGGAGAAAGGGACGCTATACCGTTTCTTGCGGATGCGAAGATAACGGGGGAGTCAAGCTGCTCTTCCGTAGCATCAAGGTCAAGAAGAAGTTCAAGAACCTCGTCAACTACCTCGTGAGGTCTGGCATCGGGACGGTCAATTTTGTTTATAACGATAATAACCTTGTGTCCGAGCTCAAGAGCTTTCTGTAAAACGAAACGGGTCTGGGGCATAGGACCTTCAAAGGCATCTACCAGCAAAAGGACGCCGTTTACCATTTTTAGTATACGCTCTACCTCGCCGCCGAAATCTGCGTGGCCGGGGGTGTCTACAACGTTTATTTTCGTATCTCTGTAATTAATAGCCGTGTTTTTTGCAAGTATGGTTATTCCGCGCTCTCTTTCAATGTCGCCTGAGTCCATTACTCTGTCTGCAACGGCCTGATTTTCACGGAAAGTGCCGCTTTGCTTGAGCATTTCGTCAACAAGGGTAGTCTTGCCGTGGTCAACGTGAGCGATAATAGCTACGTTTCTGATGTTTTCGCAAATCAAATTTACATCTTCCTTCATCTATAATAAACTACAATAAAATAACATCATACATTATATACTCAAAAAAAGCGGATGTCAACAAAAAAAGGCCGACAAATTAAAAAATTAACCATTTGTTTACAATTAACCTATTGATTTTTTGGCTAAAGTGTGGTATTATATATAGGCTTGAAAAACAGAGCAAAATGCGTTGTTAGCTCAGCTGGATAGAGTGACTGGCTACGAACCAGTAGGTCGAGGGTTCGAGTCCCCCACGACGCGCCAAAACCCCGATTGTTCATCAGTCGGGGTTTTTGTCTTATGATTTTATTTAAGGGAACTGTAGGTTATGAATAAGATTTTCTTGGATAAGGCAATAGAAAAACTGAATTTTCCCCAAGAAGCAAGAGAAGAGATATTTTCTTTGGTAAAAAATATTGAGGATTACGGTTACGGGAAAGATCTCGATGGGATAGTTTCTGCTTTTATTGACGGAGAGTATGCTTCCAAAAACGTAAACCCCGAAGTCCTTGCTTTTGCCGAAAAAATAAATATCACAAAATACGCTTTATGGCTTCTTATATGCTTACTTGCAATGGAAAGCGCAATGCCTATATGGCAGAGCAGGGGACGGGACGAAGAGCTGTTCTGGCACACCTTTGAAGATATTACATTTAAAGCCCGTAAGTGTAAGAATATTTACGGCGTTTGGGGACTTTTCGTTCCGTATTGGTATAGGAGATTCTATAATGCGAATATAGTCAGATTCGGCTGCTTTGAGTTTGAGGATGGGCATTATAAACTTGACGAGCCCTATATTTGCGGCGGTATTACAGTTAACAAAGGGGACGCCGTAAAAGGCCTTCATATACCCGCCAGCGGTCTGCCTTTTGATAGGGAAGGGCGCGTTTCAGCTCTTAAAGAAGCATACGGGTTTTTTAAGGATGAGCTTAAAGGTAAACCCTTGGTTTGTCAATGCCATTCCTGGATTCTTTATCCGGATTACAAGGAGCTTTATCCCGTTGGCTCAAATCTCCGCAGCTTCTTTGAAGAGTTTGATATTCTCTACGCTGACGATCACGATCACTTCGGAGATATATGGAGAGTTTTCGGTAAAGACAAGGATAAGCCATACGCTGAGCTTCCCGAAAACACCTCACTGCAAAGAGCCTTTAAATCCTACCTTCTTAATGGGGGAAAGTACGGTGAAGGCTTTGGTATGTTCGTCTTTGACGGAGAAAAAATAATAACCTTAAAATAGGCAAAAAAACTCTTCTGATGAGGAGTTTTTTCTTTATTTTGTGTGTTGACATTTTTGTGAAATTGTGCTATAATAAATTCGTATATCGTTCAGAACGTGACAGGTGGTGACCTTGTGAATAAAATCGATAAGACTGTCCTTCGTGAAACTCGATATATCGCTCTTTGGGTAGTGATATTCAGCGTTATTATGGAGGCCGTCTTTCTCATAATCAATCAGTGGGATTATACCGTTATTTTGGGTAATCTTCTCAGTGCTACTGCTGCAATTCTCAACTTTTTACTTATGGGTATTACCGTGCAGAAAGCGGTAGTAAAGGAAGAGAAGGATGCAAAGTCCACCATGAAGGTTTCTCAGAATCTTCGTATATTGGGGCTTTTCGGCGTTGCCGTTATTGGCGCGGCTTGGCCTTGTTTTAACACCTTTGCGGTTCTTATTCCGCTGCTTTTTCCCCGTGTTGCCGTTGGAATGAGAATGTTTTTTAGCAAGAAATCAGATAATGATACGAACG
>JAZSCR010000182.1:0-1603 GCA_045530715.1 Eubacteriales bacterium | reverse complement strand
CATTCGATGAGAGTAAGGTTTTTTCCTATCTCGTTAAGTCCCCCTAAAGGTATGATTCTTATTTTTTCAAGCTTTTTCAATGAACGTGTACCTCCTGGTATTTTCATTATATGTATCGAAGAGAACGATCCGCCTTCTCCTCGATAACCTTTTTACAGACCATGTCTGTTTTTGTTTTCTATGAGTTCTTTATATTTACCGCAGAGTTCTCTTGCGGTTTCAGTACTTAATGATTCTGCGTATATCCTGAAAGTTTGTTTTCGTTTTTCAGGAGTAATCAATACGGTTCCGTTTTTTTCGGGCAAAAATATTTTTACCCCTTCAACCAATTCGGTTTCATTTCCTTTATCTATAAGGGAAAGCATGATTTTGCCAATATTTTCTTCTGCAACCTTTACCCTTACTATCTCACTTCCGTGAACCGGAATTATCCGACAAACATCGTCAAAGGTCATATCCTTTCGCCCAAGATACCTTAAAAGCAAGGCTCCTGCCACAACAGGGTCGGTAATATAATACAGGTCTGCCCTTGCACTGTCTTCTATAGTGGAACGGGTGACTGTATATCCATAATTTTTACCCAACAACTCACAGATAAAAGAATAGTCATAAGGAATAACCACACTGCCTGTCTGTATTCCTATAACAAAAGACAATATTATGTCAACGGTTTCTTTTGGATAAGGTTTTGATGAGGATTTTTTATTTTTTGCAGAGTATACTTTTATTTCATCCTGCCCTATGAATATTCGCTCATTATTTTCATTACCTGATGAAATGATTTTTGAGCTTATCACCTGCGGAGCAAAAACGCAGGACTTTATTTTCAACCTATTATCTTCAAACTCTTCATTACCGAGAATGGATGCTATATATCTTTCAAAAGTGAGAATGAATCCGGAAAACTGTTTAAAAAATCCGCAATCACGAGCCTTCTCGGGCTGGGAATAAAGATAGGACGATATCTTCCTTTCAATATCTCTGGATACGGGCATACCGTCTTTACCGTAGAAGGTAAGAACCGTTTTAAGGCTATCTTCATCTCGCATTTCGGAAATACATATTCCGCCCCGCAGGCCGTATTTTCTGACTACGTGTCTTAAGGCGCTTTTTCCCTTTATTCCCGTATTATATACGCCGCATCCTGAAGCCATAAGCCCTGAAATAAGGGCAAAGAACCTGGAATCTCCCCCGTCGTCGCCAATTCCTACCGCAACTGCGGGGTCATTTCCGTATTTCATTGTACGCCCAAAGGCATTTCCAGCCTTTAAGCACATTATTTCGCAATCTGCACCCTCAAGAATGAGGCTTCCGCTTTCGGCTTCACCGTTCCCTGTATAACGCTTAACGTTACCTATAACCTTTACACCTGCAGGAACCGAGTTTCCCGAATACAAAACAGTATCTGCTGCAACTACCGTACCGGCGCCAATATTACAGCCATAAGCGATAACGGAACCTTCGTCGGCCGAAGCTCTTTCTGCAAGAACAGAATCAGCGCATATAATGGCATCTTTGGCTTCAGATCCATTTCTCATAATAACGGATGGAAAGAGGACCGACGACACTATTCGGCAACCGTCACCTATTATACAGTTATCCC